>CAIMBV010000131.1 GCA_903839355.1 uncultured Actinomycetes bacterium | reverse complement strand
CTCCCTTAGGGGCGGCAATCTTTGCCATTAATCAGCACTCCTTAAATATCGCTCCTGCAAATAGGCATTGTTCTTACGTTCTCGACCAATTGTAGTTTCCGCTCCATGGCCAGGAAGCACAATTAGCTCGTCATCCAGTGGCAAGATGACGTTGCGCAACGTCTTCTTCATGGCAGTTTCAGAACCGAGTCGCTGGGTGGTGTTGCCAATTGAATTCTGAAAGAGAACATCACCGCTGATCAGGTGTTCATCATTCACGATAAAAACTGTCGAGCCAGGCGTATGTCCAGGAGCGTGGAGAGCCTTGAGGGTAAAGCCCGCTATCTCAATTGATACCTCATCCGTAAGTTCACGAATGTCACTGGGTTCTGCAAAATCACTGACCCCCATCTCCTGCAAAATTGGGATGGTTGGGCCACCGGGGGTCAAAATGCCGAAGGGATTGCCCAGGAACTCTCGATCCTTGGGGTGGATATATGTCGCAAGACCGTAGCGAGAATCCAGCGGCCGTACCGAGAAGGTGTGATCCAGATGACCGTGGGTCACGACAGTGGCGATTGGCTTGAGGTTATGCCGAGTGATTACCTCACTGATCGGCCCCACCATGTCGGGAATCATCATTCCGGGGTCAACGATGAAGCACTCCGAATTCTTGCCGCTGGCAAAGATCCAGCAATTGGTGGCGAAGTATTGAGCGCGAATCACCTCAAGAATCACATGGAGGCCTTCCCTAGGGCTGGGGTACTAGTTTTCCCAGGCACAGGCTTTAAGGGTACCGTTAAGCCCTTGACCGAAGGGCCAAGGAGACCGGCGACGCCCCATGGCGGAGCTTCAAGATAACCGTTAACGAAAAGGTTTGATCTCGAGAAGTCGAGAGAACCTGACGCGCAACCTAAGGAGCAAGAGATGGCAGAAACAGAAAATCTCAGTGCAGCATCAGCCCTCATCGGTGACCCAGCCAAATTTGGCCGAGTTGGCGAAGATGGAACAGTGTATGTAACCACTCCTGAAGGTGAGCGCGCCGTTGGTTCATATCCTGGAAAGAGTAGCGAAGAGGCGCTCGCCTACTTCGTCCGTAAATTTGAAGCGGTCGCTTCTGAGGTAGCCCTTCTTGCCGCACGTATTAAGAGCGGTGCCATGGTTCCGAGCGATGGGCAGATCGCCGTCACAAAACTTAAAGAGCAGATCGCAAATCTCAACGGTGTTGGAGATTTAGTAACGCTTGCCAAATCCGTCGATCAAATTCCTTCGCTCATTGAAGGTCACAAAGCCGCTTACGAAGCCCGCAAAGCCGCAGAGAACGCTGCCAAGGAGGCTAAGCGCGCAGAGGCAACTGCCATCAAGGAGAAATTAGTAGAAGAGGCGGAGTTACTTGCCCTCTCCGAAAGTTGGAAGGCTACGGGAGATCGTCTCAAAGTCCTTCTGGATGAGTGGAAGGCCGCTCCTCGCCTAGAAAAGAAGGCGGATGCAGATCTTTGGAAGCGCTTCTCGAGCGCACGTAATAAATTTGATAAACGTCGCCGTACCCACTTCGCGCAACTAGAGAATCAGAGCGCTGCCGTCACTCAGTCTAAGAGCGCCATCATCGAAGAGGCGAAGAAACTTGCCGACTCGAAAGATTGGCTAGCAACCGCTAATCGCTTCAA
Organism: uncultured Actinomycetes bacterium; assembly: GCA_903839355.1. GTDB lineage: Bacteria > Actinomycetota > Actinomycetes > Nanopelagicales > Nanopelagicaceae > PALSA-747. The sequence goes on along the minus strand of CAIMBV010000131.1, from coordinate 303 downwards.
GGAACTAATGGATGCTTGGAAGGCCGCTGGTCGTGGCAAGAAGAGCGTTGATACAAGACTCTGGGAAGAATTTAAGGCAGCTCAAGATGCATTCTTCGCTGCCAAGAAGGCGGACCTGGAGAAGCGCCTGGGAACAATGGCTGCAAATCTTGCCAAGCGCGAGGAACTGATTGCTCAATTCGAAGCGCTGCTTCCTGTCACAGATGTCAAAGCCGCTCGCAACAAGTTCCACGATCTTCACGAGAAGTGGGATCGCATCGGAATGACCGAACGCAGCAAGCGTGCTGCATTGGAAGCCCGACT
>CAIMBV010000130.1 GCA_903839355.1 uncultured Actinomycetes bacterium | reverse complement strand
GTGCAAAAGTATTAGTTGCAGATGATGTTGCTGACACTGGAGAAACCTTACGGTTGGTAAAAGAATTTCTTACGGGTTATGTGGCAGAAGTTCGCTTCGCAGTTTTATACGAGAAACCAACCACAATTATCAAACCTGAGTACGTTTGGCGCCACACAGATAAGTGGATCGAATTTCCCTGGTCGGTCCAGGGTAAAGTGCAGGTATGAGAACTTCCCTTAAATACTCCGCTCTATCCTTTTTAGTACTTGCCTCTTCGATTATCGCAGTAACACCATCACACGCTGCAACACCTTCGTATTACAACAACTGCGGAGTAGCGTCACAAGTAAAACCAAATAGCATCACTGAATATTGCGCTGATGCAGGTGCTGGGGTAATAAGTATCAAATGGAGTCTGTGGACTCGTGTTTCGGCGCGCGGACAGGGAACTTTCTATGTAAACGATTGCACACCGACTTGTGTAGCTGGAAAGGTTTATCGCACCCGTGCAAATGTTGAGTTATCTGAAGCAACTCTCACTCACGGTAAAAATTACCTAATGAAAGTAACCGTTACTCCTGCTGCCGCTAAATATTTCTTCTGGCCTAAGAAGCAGAAGCCAATACCAAGCAAGATCACCTGGGTCACCGATACCTGGCGGGGCTAACTCTCAATACTTTTAAGTAACAGGCACCACTAAGCACAAGGCCATTGTGATCTGGCTCTTTGAGTGCCAGCCCCAAGATTTAGCCGCTACAAACCCCGCCTAAAAGAGCAATATTGCGCTGTCTAGAAAAGAGGCAGGCGCGATGTTTCAGGTCAGAATTCATGGACGCGGTGGGCAAGGCGTGGTCACCGCGGCCGAACTATTAGCAGTTGCAGTCTTTGATGGCGGCAAACATGCACAAGCATTCCCGAGCTTTGGTTCCGAGCGGACAGGTGCACCTGTAGTCGCCTATTGCCGGATCTCTGATCACGAAATCAGGGCTCGGGAACCAATCATGGAGCCCGATGTTCTAATCATCCAAGATGCCAGTTTGATTAAGCAGATCGATGTCTTTGCCGGTCTGCAACCTCGCGGTTATGTGATTATCAACAGCGCAGAGACCGCCGAAGAATTACAACTCGCCGACAAGATCAAAGTCCCACACTCCCTTGCCATCTTGCCCGCCACAGAATTAGCACTAACTCACCTTGGGCGCCCAGTTCCAAACGCGGTGTTATTGGGCGCCTTCAGTGCTCTAACAGGTGTCGTGCCACTAGAGGCAGTGGCCAGCGCCATCAACGAAAAATTCAAACCAAAGATTGCTGCGGGCAACGTCGCCGCAGCGACTGCAGCCTATGAATATGTAATGAATCAGGTGGCCACTCATGCTTAGACAAGTCGAAGGATCAAAGGCAGTTGCTGACGCGGTCGCTGCCTGCCAACCAGAAGTTATCTGTGCTTATCCCATCAGCCCACAAACCCACATCGTCGAGGGGTTAAGTCAACTCGTTAAAGATGGCACCCTGCCTAACTGCGAGTTCATCAACGTCGAATCTGAATTTGCCGCCATGTCAGTTGCCATCGGTTCTAGTGCGACCGGCGCCCGCACCTATACAGCTACCGCCAGTCAAGGCCTGCTCTACATGGTCGAAGCTGTCTACAACGCATCGGGGTTAGGACTTCCCATCGTTATGACCGTTGCTAACCGTGCAATCGGTGGTCCTATCAATATTTGGAACGACCACAGCGATTCGATGTCACAGCGCGACTCCGGTTGGTTGCAGTTATATGCAGAGAACAACCAAGAGGCAGTCGACCTACACATCCAGGCTTTCCGCATCGCAGAAGAAATGTCGATGCCAGTCATGGTCTGCATGGATGGATTTATCTTGACCCACGCTTACGAGCAGGTTGATATTCCAACAACGGAAGAAGTGAAGGCCTTCTTGCCACCCTTCGTTCCTCGCCAACACCTAGATCCTGCCGAACCAGT
>CAIMBV010000129.1 GCA_903839355.1 uncultured Actinomycetes bacterium | reverse complement strand
CATCTCGCACTTTTTTATGGCCACCTAAATCACTCTCCACAGTTTGGTGGGGGCGTCTGACCGAGAGCAATGGCGTGCTTCCCGCAATTGGAACGTCGATCAAAGTTGGATTGGGCGCTACCGCTATCGCTTTGATCTTAGGAACATGTATCGCATTTGCGGTCTCGCGATATTCGTTCTATGGCAAGAACACACTTTCGCTTCTCGTGATCTTCCCAATCGCACTACCTGGAATTATCACTGGTATCGCGCTGAACACCACATTCCATACTTTCTTAGACCCTCTTAATAAGCAACTTGCGCTGTGGACTGTAGTAGTGGGTCACGCCACCTTCTGTATCGTCGTTGTCTACAACAATGTTCTTGCCCGTTTACGTCGCCTGGGTCAGAGCCTAGAAGAGGCTTCACAAGACCTAGGCGCAAATATCTTTCAAACCTTTAGATATATAACTTTCCCGCTGGTACGTTCCGCGCTCGTCGCAGGTGGGTTGCTTGCCTTTGCGCTCTCATTCGACGAAATTGTCGTTACAACATTTACCGCAGGTCCCGGCACTGAAACCCTGCCACAGTGGATCTTCAATAATCTTTTCAGACCCAATCAGGCACCGATAGTGAACGTGGTAGCCACCATGTTGATCGTGGTATTTATCTTCCCGGTCTGGCTCAGTCAACGGATTTCGCAAGATGGATCTGCTGGAGGCCGGCTTTAATCTCGTTGATTAATGTCAGGTCAGATCAGTAGCCTTCATGCATGGACGAACCTATTTATCCCAACAGCATCGGCACAGAGCGAGAACTCCTTGATGCCCACATTGAATTTGCTCGCGAGACGATCATTTATACCGTACACGGGATTACCAAAGAAGATGGGGTTAAGCGTCTAGGTCCTTCAGCAACCTCACTCCTTGGCGTCCTACGTCATGTGACTGAGGATGAATATTGGTGGTTCCAAGATCGCTTTGCTGGAATTCCTTACACCGATTCCCGGTCGAGTGAGGTAGATCGTGATGGTGAGTTCAAGATACGCGAGCAAGATACCGTCGAATCTCTCATCGCCGGATTCGAAGAGGCTTGTGCCAACTCACGTCGCATTGCTAAAAATCGCTCCTTAGATGATTTAGCAGCTCACGCAAGGCCACGTGATAATCAGCAACCTAGCCTGCGTTGGCTCTATTTACATATGATCGATGAGCTGGCACGCCATAGCGGTCATCTGCAGATTTATCGTGAAATTTTAGATGCGCAGCGCGAAGGCAATTCTGCCTCCTGAGTCTCTTTATTTATTGGTGAAGGCGTAGATAACTGCTGCGATTCCAATAACTGCCCAGGCCCATTTGACTACTTGAATCTCCAGTAATTTTCGGCCTTGAGTCAGATAGGTCATGCTCAACAAAAGTAAACCCGGAAGTATTATCAACAAACTATGTGAAACTACATGGGAATGATGACGTTGATAATCCCAGTTAATAATTCCTACAGCGATGAGCGAATACGCCCACATTCGAAAGTTATTCATTTAACTAGCCTCTCTTATTGCCGCGAAAAAGAGAAGGGGGGAGCGCAACCGCGCTTCCCCCTTCGGTACAAATTGATTAGTGAGTTTCGACTAATCCTTCTGCAGCTGACTTGAGGCGAGCAATCTTGAAGATTGTTAGACCAAAGACGCACTTTGCTAGGACGTCTGCAATTGTGTAACCAATCTGACGACCAACGAAGAGATCTGCAGCCTGTGATGCACTTGGGTGCTTAATCAAGATTGGAAGCAGGTATGAAATTGGGTAGACGCCCCATGTGCCGATCAAGAGCAGGCGCAGACGACTTACAGTCGCTGCGACACCTTCTGGTTGGCGATCAAGAGACTTTGTGAGCTCTACGAAGAGGACATAGAGGATGTAGAGGAATGGAAGTGTTGAAAGGACTCCAAAGAGAACCTTTGTTCCAGTGCTATTTGAAATTTCTCCTGGGTAACCAAGAATGATCATCGCAGCAGATGCAGGGACCAAACGAGCGATCAATGACTTAGAAGCTTCCTTAGCGAGAGCAAGTACTGCAATCACTTCTACAAGAAGTAGAGGTACTGTCAAAATCCAGTCGATATAACGGTATGCCTCATTAAATGAACCTTGTGAAGTTCCAACTGAGACTGCGTTCTTCATTGAAGACTCGGTGAATGAGTTGAAGATACGGAAGTAGTGATATCCAGCGATAAAGGTAACCATCGAGGACATAACAAGGGCGGTCCGGTACTTCGGAAGCACGCGGGCCTGGCTAATTAAGGTAAAGACGGTTGTTGCAAGCATCGAAATGAGGCCGAAGGAGAAGATGTTGTACAACGAGCTCCATTGACCGTTTGATAGTTGTAGCATCGAGATTGATCCTCCAATTAGGGCGATTTGGGCTGAGGATTCCGAGATGGCTCGGTGCCCTAAATCGTTTCACGGATTGTTCACCCTATTCCGTGAGCCCGCCACTTGAAATTCAGGTAAATCTCGGGCGATTCTCGTATTCGTGCGCCGTTCGACTCACCCTCGACTTACAGTGATCGCCCGCCAGTCAAAACGGCTGGTTGTGAGCATATGAGGGACGGTTAAGGCCCAGATCACGACCAAGGTCGACCAGAGCAGCCCCGAGGAGAAGCCAGAGCGATCGAAGAGCATCAGTCCAATCGCCACAAGTGCAGTACCCACCACCGCATAGAGCCCAGGGAAAATCGCCGCCCATAGCGCTTTGAGCCCATGACCCTCCAAGGCCAGCTTTGTGGCGCGGGGGAGTTTGAGGGTTAGGCGGGCGGTATGGCGCGCCGCGTGCCAGGCACCGAAGTAGGTGGCGAAGGCGACCAAAGGTGGGGCGATGAGGGCAAGTGCCGTCAGAAGTGTCAGGTCGATGGCAAAGGCGAAACTCCACCTGACCGCGAGAATCACAATCGCAATCGCTGCGAGGACCAAGGTCACCCAGCGCAAAGTGTGTGAGTTGCCACCAGCCCAACTCTGAAGAGATGGATGAATTCGATGCAGCGCATCTCCTGAGCGAGGATCGGTCAGGGGGAGAATTACTGGAACAAAACCGGCAGGTATCGCATAGAGGCTCTCGATTCTCCATGACGACTTCTTACGACCCGCCACCTCTTTCCATTCATTGCGATAAGCGGCATCGCCATATCCAAAGTGCAATGAACTCATGATGAGTATCAATTGAAATCCAAGAACGTTCCAGGTGGCGATCATCCAACCTGCAATAACTGCGATAGCGATGTACAGAGCGATATAGAGTGCAAAGCGTCCACGAGGTTGCGAAGGCATAGAGATCAAATGATCGATCGCACCGTGGGGTATTCCGATGAGCAGGGCTATGAGGGCAATGGTAATTTGCGCGGAGATATTGAGTTCGATACCGGCGAGGCGAAGGATGGCGAAAATAAAAATGATCATCCACACCGTTGATCGCGAGAATATCTCGATCAACCTGAAAATGACTCTGCGCGCATCCGTCATATCCCAAGCCTATTTCAATACCCTTAACCATGGGAGTTAAAAAGGCGTGACTCACTTTAGTTATTTGGTAGTTATCCTCTTTGTCGCGCTCTGCGCAGTAAGTGTAAATTTTGGATTTCGACTTCGAATTGGTTCTCGTTGGCTCGAACTGCTTCAGACCGAGTTGATGATTCTGGCGATCTACCTCAGCTGGGATACCTGGGCCATTGCCAAGAAGAGTTGGTTCTTTGATCATCATCAGATCGTTGATATCGATCTGCTTCCTAAAGTCCCTATTGAGGAGTTCCTCTTTTTCCTGGTAGTGCCCATCATGATTATCTTGAGCTATCAAGCGCTCTTGAAATTAACCGGCTGGGGCGGAGGCGAGCAGGACCATGATTTATAGCGATATCGCTCTCGATGCCGTCGTTGTTGCGATCCTGACCGATCTCTTCTTGCTTCGCACACAAATGATCACTCGAGGAATCTTCTGGTTGACCTACGCGCTGATATTTCCTTTTCAGTTGATTACAAATTGGTGGCTCACCTCGAGGAAAATTGTGCAATATTCAACCTCAGAAATTATTGGTCGACGCTTAGCTGGTGCTCCAATTGAGGATCTACTCTTTGGCTTCTCTATGATCTTAATGACGCTTGCGCTATGGGAGTTCTTCAAGCAGCGCAAGGCGCGTAGCTCGTAACTCGGTAAGTAATTAATCGGCAGGTGGCTTGGTGCCGATAGAAAGTGGTCGCAGCGTCTCGGCGAAGAAATCATTTCCCTTGTCGTCAACAACGATGAATGCGGGGAAGTTTTCGACT
>CAIMBV010000128.1 GCA_903839355.1 uncultured Actinomycetes bacterium | reverse complement strand
GTTCAGGAGATTTTGGGCCATTCTTCGCTCGCTACAACCCAGATCTACACGCATGTCTCGCCGGAGAGGCTGCAAAAGGCCTTCGATACCGCTCACCCTAGGGCCTGATTTTAAGTTAGCCACCCTCGCCCCATAGAATTACCCCCAGCAGATCGCAAGATCTGACTTCACGCATCTATCCAGCCCAGGCTGGAAACCATTTCGGTCTCGCCTACAAGGTGAGTCGGTGCCCAGATGCTAGGGAATCGGCAAATTGCCGCTTCGACAACCGAGTGCATGCGCTACTGCATGCAATAAAGGAGAGTGCCGCCATGGCGGTTGTAACAATGCGAGAACTCCTCGACAGCGGAGTCCATTTCGGACATCAGACCCGTCGTTGGAACCCAAAGATGAAGCGCTTTATTTTTGCAGAGCGTAATGGCATCTACATCATTGATATCCAGCAGTCACTTGGCTTGATCGATTCAGCCTATGACTTCATTAAAGACACAGTTGCAAAGGGTGGACATATCCTCTTTGTTGGAACCAAGAAGCAAGCCCATCAACCAATCATTGAGCAGGCTGCTCGCGTCGGTATGCCATACGTGACCGAGCGTTGGTTAGGTGGAATGTTGACCAACTTCCCAACTGTTTACAAGCGAATTCAACGCCTCAAGGAGCTTGAGCAACTTGAGCAGAAGAACGATCAGGTTTTAACAAAGAAGGAGCTCTTGGTTCTTCGTCGCGAGCGCGAGAAGCTCACCAAGAACCTTGAAGGTATTCGCAACATGACCAAGTTGCCTAGCGCAATTTGGGTAGTAGATACCAAGAAGGAGCACCTCGCTGTTGCCGAAGCGAAGAAGCTCGGTATTCCTGTCGTTGCAATCTTGGATACCAACTGCGATCCAGATGAAGTTGATTACAAGATTCCAGGTAACGACGATGCAATTCGTTCTATCGGATTGTTGACTCGCGTTATCGCAGATGCTGCTGTTGCTGGTCTTGCTGCTCGCTCTGCTGCTGCAGCGGCGGTTGCCGACAAGGTTGCTCCCGCAGATGAGACTTTCGTAGAAGTAGAGACAGCTCTTGCTGCAACAGAAGCACCAGTACTTGAGGCACCAATTGGTGAGTCAGCAGAGTTTGAAGTCGGTAAGGGCGAAGCTCCTGTTGTGGAGATTACCGTTACTGATACACCTGTTTCAGAAGAAGTAAAGGGAGAATAATTCGTGGCTTCATATACAGCTGAAGATGTAAAACGTCTGCGTGAGGCGACCGCCGCCGGCATGCTTGATTGCAAGAAGGCGCTTGATGAGGCCGATGGCAATTTTGAAAAGGCCGTTGAAATCATCCGCGTTAAGGGACTCAAAGGAGTTACCAAGCGCGAAGGTCGTACTACTTCAAATGGAGTAGTACTAGGTAAGGCCGAAGGTAATCTCGGCGTGCTCCTCGAGCTTGCTTGCGAGACAGATTTCGTAGCAAAGGGCGAGCGCTTTGTAGAGTTGGCTGAAGAACTTTTGTCGCATCTCTTCGCTACAAAGATCAGCGCTTTGGATGTCTTCTTGGCTTCAACTCTTCCATCTGGCGCGACCGTTCAGGCTCGCATCGATGAGGGCAATGCAACTTTGGGCGAGAAGATTGAACTTCGTCGAATTGCAGTTCTTGAGGGTTCACCAGTTGCTATCTACCTACACCGCACCAACCCAGATCTTCCACCTCAACTCGGTGTCTTGGTTCAGACAACCACTGAAGCTCCTGAGGCAGGTAAGGATGTTGCGCAGCACATTGCAGCATTTGCACCTCAGTACCTCAACCGCGAGTCTGTTCCTGCCGAGGCGATCGAGAACGAGCGCCATATCGCTGAAGAGACCGCTCGCAATGAAGGCAAGCCAGAAGCTGCAATTGAGAAGATTGTTGCTGGTCGAGTAACCGGCTTCGTGAAGGAAGTTAGCCTTCTCGAGCAGGCCTTTGCCAAAGATGCCAAGAAGACGGTTCAGCAGGTTCTTGATGAGGCAAAGACCGCCGTGTCGGCGTTTCATCGTTTCCGAGTTGGACAGTAATCTCAGCACTGTAAATAAATCCTCTTAAACTTAAGGAGCACTCGCCTATGACCAGAACAGGTTATAAGAGAGTGCTCCTTAAACTTTCTGGTGAAGTATTTGGTGGTGCTAAGGGCATCGGAGTTGATCCCGATGTCGTTCACGATATTGCTGGACAGATTGCAGAAGTTGTTCGTGGCGGAACTCAGATTGCAATTGTTGTTGGCGGTGGAAATTATTTCCGTGGAGCTGAACTTCAACAGCGCGGTATGGATCGCGCTCGCGCCGACTACATGGGAATGCTCGGCACAGTAATGAACTGTCTCGCGCTCCAAGATTTCTTGGAGAAAGAAGGTATCGAGACTCGAGTTCAAACCGCGATCACCATGGGTCAAGTAGCTGAGCCTTATATTCCGCGTCGTTCGATCCGCCACCTAGAAAAAGGTCGCGTCGTAATTTTTGGTGCTGGTGCCGGTATGCCTTTCTTCACCACAGATACCGTCGCGGCGCAGCGCGCCCTCGAAATCGGTGCCGAGGCACTTCTTCTCGCTAAGAGCGGGGTAGATGGTGTTTATACGGCGGACCCTAAGAAGGATGCAGCTGCCACCAAATATGACTCGATCAGTTTTGATGAAGTCATCGCCAAATCACTCGCCGTGGCAGATGCGGCAGCATTTAGCCTCTGCCGCGAAAATAACTTGCCGATTATTGTCTTTGATCTCAAAAATAGGGGAAATATCGCTCGGGCTGTCCGCGGCGATGCAATTGGTACCCTTGTCTCCTAGCTTTGACTCGAGAAGTGTCGTCCTAAGCACCAGGGAGCAAGATGTCTGATTTAGCAACTACGTTGGCCGATGCTAGCGACAAGATGAGCAAGGCCGTAGAAGTGGCGAAGGAAGACTTCGGTTCTATCCGCACCGGTCGAGCCCATCCCGCTATGTTCCAAAAGATCATGGTCGACTACTACGGCACCTACACACCCCTGGCACAACTTGCGACCTTCCAGGTTCCCGAAGCCCGAATGGCGATCATCTCTCCATTCGATAAGAGTGCGATGGCATCCATTGAGAAGGCGATCCGCGACTCAGACCTTGGTGTAAACCCAGCAAATGATGGCGCGGTCATCCGTGTTAATTTTCCACAGCTTACTGAAGAACGTCGCAAGGACTTCATCAAGGTTGCTCGTACAAAGGCTGAAGAGTCTCGCGTCTCTATTCGCAACATCCGTCGTGCCGCAAAAGAGGCGATGGAGAAGTTAGAGAAAGACGGTGAGATCGGCAAGGACGACCTCTCTCGCTCCGAGAAAGATTTAGAGAAGATTACCGCCGATCATGTAGCAAAAATTGATGAACTCTTAAAGCACAAGGAGACCGAACTTCTCGAGGTGTAAAGACACCTCCAGGGTTTACCTCGACATGGATGATCTGCACTCGATAAACGACGCGATTAATAAGCGCGCTGGAAGGCAACTTCTGCCATCTATCGCTGTGTCGATTGTCATGCTGGCCGCAATCTTTGGGACCCTCAAGTTAGACCCCATATTTTTTGCAGCTCTGGTCTGGATTGTGATCGTCCTCGCAATTCGCGAGATCGTGAGTGCTTTCAAATCTGCCGGAATCGAACTTCCACAGTTCCCACTATATGTTGCCTCTACTGGAATTATGTTCGCTACTTGGTTTGGTCACATTGAAGGACTTTCGGTTTCACTTGCTGTTGCGATTCCTAATGTCGTCGTATACCTGCTCTTTCAAACACCCAAAGATTTCTTGCGTCGATCATCATCAGCGGTCTTTGCGATCTTCTACATTCCATTTCTTGCCGGATTCGTTCTGCTCCTAGCTCACTCTCCAAATCCCATCTCCAAGATTTTCACCTTGGTAGTTCTTGTAAGTTTCAACGATACCTTCGCATATTTTTCTGGTGTGCTCTTTGGCAAACATCCAATGGCACCACACGTTAGCCCCAAGAAGACGTGGGAAGGTTTAGCGGGAGCGATTGTCGCAACGACTATCGGCGCAGGTTTTGTCTTTGTTTATGTATTAGACGATCGCTGGTGGTTCGGCGTTATCGTTGGAGTTCTAGGAGTTATTACTGCAACATGTGGTGATCTCATTGAGTCTGCGGTAAAACGCGATCTGCAGATCAAAGATATGGGAACCATCCTGCCCGGTCATGGTGGCATTCTCGATCGAGTCGATTCTTTACTTTTCACAGCACCATCTGTCTGGTTCATCTTCGAACTCATACGGCACTTCAAGTTATAAGGTGGAAAATATGAGCGAAGACAACTCCTTAAAGCTAGTTTTTGACGAACCTAAACAGCGCGTAAAACCACCACGCCACTTTGCAGATTTAGATCCCAAGGGTCGCAAGGAACTTGCGGTCGAACTTGGTATTCCAGCATTTCGGGCCAACCAAGTGGCTACCCACTTCTTTACTCACCACAATGACGACACCGAGTCTTGGAGTGATATTCCTAAAGAGATGCGCGCCTTGATGGCCGAAAAATTCACACCAAAGTTGATCACCTTGGTTCGCTCTATTGAGTGTGATGGCGGAACCACGCGCAAAGATTTGTGGCGTCTGCATGATGGTGTTCTTGTCGAGAGCGTTCTCATGCGTTACAGCGATCGCACCACCGTCTGCATCTCTTCCCAAGCTGGATGCGGAATGAACTGTCCATTCTGTGCGACCGGACAGGCAGGTCTTACTCGCAACCTCACCGCCGGTGAAATCACCGCTCAGGTAGTGGCGGCCGCTCGAGTATGCGCTGCTGGAGAACTTCCAGGTGGTCCGACTCGCCTCTCCAATGTCGTCTTTATGGGAATGGGTGAACCGCTTGCAAACTACAACGCGGTGATCCGCACGGTTCGCAATATCACCGCTCCTCAACCCGATGGGCTTGGAATTGGGGCGCGTTCGGTTACCGTTTCAACGGTAGGACTAGTTAACGGAATTGAAAAGTTAATGGATGAAGATATTCCGGTAACTCTGGCTGTATCGCTGCATACCCCTGATGATGAATTGCGCGACTCCCTCGTTCCTATTAATTCACGGTGGAAGGTAAAAGAAGTGCTCGCCGCTGCTGATGCTTACGCCGATAAGACTGGGCGCCGCTACTCAATTGAATACGCGCTCATTCGCGATATCAACGACCAAGCCTGGCGCTCTGATTTGTTGGGTCGTCTACTCAAGAATCGCAATGCCCACGTCAATCTCATTCCTCTTAATCCAACTCCTGGATCCAAGTGGACAGCATCTCGCCCAGCGGATGAAGCCACCTTCGTCTCTATTCTGGAAAGTTATGGAGTTCCAGTTACGGTGCGAGATACCCGCGGTCGCGAAATTGATGGGGCCTGTGGCCAACTTGCTGCAGCAGAACTCAACAACACCTCTCCTGCAAAGTAGGGGAAGATATAACTATGCGCGATATTGTCATCTTGGGCTCGACCGGGTCTATTGGTGTGCAGGCGCTAGAAGTTATCGCCGCTAATCCAGACTCTTTTCGGGTCATAGCCTTGGCTGCGGGAAGTTCCAATATTCCCACCCTGATTGCTCAAGCAGAAAAATTTGGAGTCACAGTAATTGGAGTGAGCGGCAATGGTGCTCTCGCCCGCGAGCTAACTTCAACAATAGACGTTATAGATGGTCCTGGAGCAGCTACGGAAATCGCTTCAATTCCCTGTGACATCGTTCTCAATGGAATTACCGGTTCGGTTGGGCTTGGACCGACTCTGGCTGCATTGGGAGTAGGAAATAAAGTTGCTTTGGCTAATAAAGAGTCATTGGTGGCAGGTGGAGATTTAGTTACCGCATTTGGTCTTGACCGAATCATCCCAGTGGATTCCGAACATAGCGCGCTCTACCAATGTTTTATGGCGGGATCGCAATCAGAGGTCAAGAAGGCGATACTGACAGCAAGCGGCGGAGCATTTCGCGATCGCACTGAT
>CAIMBV010000127.1 GCA_903839355.1 uncultured Actinomycetes bacterium | reverse complement strand
TTCGGTTGAACTACTCTAGAGAAATCTCCACGCCTATCGGTAGGTGATCGCTCATCGGCGATAGCGGAATAGACATTTCAGTGGCGCGCAATTTTCTCTTTGACAAGATGTAATCAAATTGCAGTGAGGGTTTATATGCTGGGAATGTCTTCTTGCTCGCCAACGAATTCCATGAGGTATAACGGCGCGGAATATCCCACGGCAAGTTGATATCGCCAATGATCAGATGTTCGCCCGGAAGCTTCTTCATAAAGCGCATCAATTTGCGGAGTTGATAGAAGTTCCAAAAGGGAACGAACGATAGATGTGTGGCGGCAATCGTGAAACCATTTTCAAGTTCCGCAATGATTGCTACGCGTGGTTCATCTTTGGCGTATTTCAAGCGAAAGCCTTTATCGGTGGGGTAGGCAAGGGCCATGCCAAACCAAGAAGCAGGTAGATCCATTCGATGCCAAGCCTTTACGGGAATTCGTGAGGCTAGACCGATTCCATATCCGGGTTGATCGGAGTCGGAGTGAATGATCTTCTCTGCCTCGGTCGGTTTGCGCCATCCAAATCCAGGAGTGCCTATAACGGCCCGCGCATAACCCCAATAGGGAGCGCCCATGGCCTCGGCAACAATCTCCATCTGATGAACTGAGCCGGAACGAGGTTGCTTCTCATCGACCTCTTGGACTGCCAGCACATCTGCTTCAACGCTAGCAATAGCGTCTCTGACCGATTGTGCCAGCGGCGGCACGGGCAGCATCGGGTTAGCTGCCTGACCGTTAAAGATATTCCATGAGATGACCTTCATTGGCTCAGGCTAGTAGGGTCGCCTCCTGATGGAAATTTTAAATTTACCTCTTTCACGCTCCACGGTTGATCGCGCCGCGCATATTCGAAGCGATGCCACCGCCCTCGAGTCAGCCTGGCAGAGCGCTTCAATCATTCATTTCAACGGCAGTGAATTCCTTACGCGTGGAACCGGCTTGGCGATACTTAAGGCGGACCAGGTCAGCGGTGTGGGGGAGAGAATTTTTCTAGGCGAGCGCGAGGGGGATTTTTTCTTCCTATGGTGTTCTGAGACAAATATCGGAGCAGATGAGGAATACAAGACACTTCGCGAAATAAGTTCTGAACTCAGCAATCTAGAGATTGGACTTGCGGTTCATGGGCAAGCTGTTGCGCTGTGCACCACAAGAGCCCTTACTGCGGTCAATGCGGTCTTCCGACTTCACCGTCACTTGGAGGATCTGTGCGCCGCTGCGCCAGTGAGCACGAGCTCTACCCGCGGACCGATCCGGCAATAATCGTTTTAGTAAAAGATAAAGATGATCGGATCCTTTTAGGACGACAGGGAGTCTGGCCGGAGCATCGCTTCTCCACCTTTGCTGGATTTGTAGAAGCGGGTGAATCATTTGAGCAGTGCGTTGTCCGTGAAGTTTTTGAAGAGGCGGGCGTGGCAGTTGCAGATATTCATTATCTGGGTTCGCAACCTTGGCCATTTCCACAATCTTTGATGATCGCATTTGAAGCGACGATTCAAGATCCGGAGAATGCCCGGGCCGATGGGGAAGAGATCGTAGAAATTCGCTGGTTCACCCGTAATGACTTATATGCGGCAATTACTGAGGGAACTCTGCTCTTGCCACCTTCCATAAGCGTCGCTCGCGCCATGATTCAGGCTTGGTATGGCGCAGATCGACCTCCACTTCCTGGCGCCGAAACTTGGCGTTAAAGAGCGCTCCATGGAACTTGATGCAATTTTGGATGGGCTCGATCCCGAGCAACGCCAAGCGGTAACAACTATTCGAGGTCCGCTCTGCATCATCGCAGGCGCAGGCACAGGTAAAACCCGCGTGATCACCCACCGGATTGCTTACGCAGTTGCAGCGGGAGTAACTGACCCCACCAAGACGTTGGCCCTCACATTTACAGCGCGTGCCGCTGGTGAGATGCGCGCTCGGCTTCGCACTCTTGGAGTTCCCAACGCAACCGCTCGCACATTTCACTCTTCCGCCCTCAAGCAACTTATGTATTTCTGGCCGTACTCATTTGGCGGCAGCTTTCCCAAATTGCTAACTACTAAAGGAAGTTTCTTGGGCGATGCGATGGCCCGTAGCGATACCTCACTCGTTCCAGGAGTCGCCACCCTCCGT
>CAIMBV010000126.1 GCA_903839355.1 uncultured Actinomycetes bacterium | reverse complement strand
CTTGATCCTGCTGCCGCAGCCGCAATTCCTCGGGAGAATGTACGCCGGGTGATTCGCGCGTTGGAAGTTATCGAGATCACCGGTAAACCATTTACCGCAAATTTGCCCCGCGAGAATTCCACGAAATATCCGCAGGCATTTCAATTTGGATTGAGTATGGATCGCGAACTTCTAGATGCCCGGGTTGATCTTCGCGTGGATGGAATGTTCGCAAAGGGTTTGATTGGCGAAGTTGAAGAGTTGATCCGCACAGGTCTGCTCGAAGGCAAGACGGCGCGAGCTGCCCTCGGGTATGCCCAAGTCATATCCGCTTTGGGTGGGGATATAGCGATGGATGAGGCAATCTCTCAGACAAAACTTGCGACCCGACAATATATTCGCAGGCAAGAGACCTGGTTTCGCCGGGATCAGAGGATTACTTGGCTGGAACAAGACTCAGACCGCCTCGCCACCATTGAAAAGGCTATTCTGACTTCATGATCGCAACATATGGACATGGAACACACAATGACTTTGTGCTGCTCTTTGATCCTGAAGGAGCGCAAGAAATTACTCCCGAGCAGGTGGCTCGAATCTGTGATCGCGCGACAGGAATCGGCAGTGATGGCTTTATCCGCATCACCAAGCGCGATGGCAAATGGTTCATGGATTACCGCAACCAAGATGGCTCCATCGCTGAGATGTGCGGCAATGGGATCCGGGTGATGGCGCGCTACTTGGTGGAGCGTGGTCATCAGGGTGAGGGAATCTTTCCGATCAATACTCGGGCAGGTATGAAGTACTTGGCTGTCCCTGCGTTGGATGACATCTCGGTCAATATGGGACACGTCGAAGAGGTGTATGACGATGTCACTGTTCGCATCGGAGATCAATCGTGGAGCGCAACCCATGTAGATGTGGGAAATCCTCATGCAGTGGTCTTTGTAGATGATTTGGCTTCAATTGGTGACCTCAAGGTGGCACCTGAGGTCGATGGCGATTATCCCGATGGAGTTAATGTTGAGTTTGTAACTTTTCTGCCGAATGGTGAACTTGCAATGCGGGTCTTTGAGCGAGGCGTCGGCGAAACTCAATCATGCGGAACCGGTACCTGTGCCGTAGCGCTAGCTGCGACTCTCCACAAAGGTGGCCGTCTACCTTCCCGCTGGGTGATCAATCCTCCTGGCGGACGATTGGTTGTCGATACTGATGCACATGGCAATTCAACTTTGATCGGTCCCGCAGTACTCGTGAAAGATGTCGAACTGGATACATATCTGTGAGCCACGGCGAAGAACCTCTCGATATCGACATTGATCAACTCTTGCGCGAGAGCGCTCGCGCTGCCGCCGAGTACGACTCTGCCGAGAGCGATGAGAGCAATCAACAGGATCTACAAGATCGCCAAGCGCTGCGCCGAGTTTCGGGGCTATCAACTGAACTTCAAGATGTTAACGATGCCGAATATCGCCAATTGCGCTTGGAGAAAGTTGTACTTGTTGGCGTCTGGACTGAAGGCACCGCACAGGATGCAGAAAATTCTATGAAGGAACTTGCAGCGCTAGCGGAAACTGCGGGCTCGGAAGTTATGGAAGGTTTCGTGCAACGACGCGATAAGCCAGATGCTTCAACCTTTATTGGATCAGGAAAAGTTGCAGAGGTAAAACAATCTGTTATTGCTACCGGAGCCGACACAGTTGTCTGCGATGGTGAATTGTCTCCCGCGCAACTTCGGACTTTGGAATCAAAACTTAAAGTAAAGGTGATTGATCGCACCGCACTTATTCTCGATATCTTCGCCCAGCATGCGAAATCTCGTGAAGGTAAGGCGCAAGTCGAGCTAGCCCAGATGAGTTACATGTTGCCGCGTCTTCGTGGATGGGGTGATTCTCTCTCGCGCCAAGCTGGTGGTATCGGCGGACGTGGTCCAGGTGAGACCAAGATCGAGACTGATCGCCGTCGCATCAATGACAAGATGGCAAAGCTGCGCAAAGAGATTAAAGAGATGAAGGTCGCTCGCGACACCAAACGACAAGAGCGAACCAAGTACAGCGTCCCATCTGTAGCGATCGCTGGTTACACCAATGCTGGAAAATCTTCCTTGATGAACCGCCTAACAAATGCCGGCGTCCTGGTTGAGAATGCTCTGTTTGCAACATTGGATCCGACCGTTCGACAGACCAAGAGTTCTGATGGACGTATCTACACATTGGCCGATACAGTCGGTTTTGTACGCCACCTTCCACACCAATTAGTCGAAGCATTCAAATCGACCCTGGAAGAAGTAGCAGCCGCAGATCTGATCGTCCATGTGGTGGATGGCTCGCACCCAGATCCACAAGAGCAGATTCGTGCGGTCCGAGAAGTGATCAAAGATGTCGGTGGGGGAGATATTCCCGAGATCATCGCGATCAATAAGGCCGATATCGCAGCGCCAGAAGTGATCATGCAGATTCTGCGCGAAGAATCAAACAGTTATGCCTTCAGTGCCCGCACTGGGTTTGGTATCGAGACACTCGTCAAGGCGATCGAAACATCGCTCCCACGACCTCGCGTGGAGATCACCGCCGTTATTCCATTTAATCGCGGTGAGTTGGTCTCGGTAATTCATGAACGCGGAGAGGTACTCTCTGAAACCTACTCAGAAGATGGAACGCGAATACACGCCATGGTCGATGCACATATCGCCAAACGGATTGAAGAGATGATCGAGCAAGGAGCTCTCAAGGCATGAGCAATGTAGTCAAGTTAAATAGTCGAAATAAGAGCGCAGTCCGAGATCGCGCATTGGTCGCCTTGCTTCAAGGTGATGTCGTAGTAGTAGCCGCCGAACATGGTTACTTGTATCTCTGTGATGCCTTCAATCATGGAGCGGTTAACAAGTTGCACTCCTTGCGTGGAGATCAACCTGGCACAGCGGCCCAGGTCTTGATTGGCAAGGTGACCGCAGTGAGTGGGCTTGCCACAGATTTTGATTCGGATTGGCAGCAAGTGGTCAACGCTTTTTGGCCGGGTCTCTTGACGGTTCAACTGGCTCCGCAATCGGCGCTCAACTGGGATCTCGGTGATGGCCGAGCGCTGGGGGAGTTTGCGGTTCGGATTCCGCAACGAGAATTTCTGCTCTCGCTACTTGGGCGAAGCGGTCCTCTCGCTGCCGCCAGCGCCTCAGTCGCTGGGCAGCCGCCTCTGCGCGACCTGACCTATCTCTTGGGCTCGCCCGAGGAGATCGGAGTTGTGGTCGATGAGGGTGTACTTCCCCAGGGGCCAGCCTCGACAGTCTTGCGCCGGGGAGCCAATGGAGGGATTGTGGCAGCCCGCATAGGGGCTATCTCACTCGAGGCACTTCAGGAGGTTGTGCCGACGATTACGGCTATTTAGGCGCCTAAGCCATAGGGTTCGGGTATGTCTACAGATACCTTTTATGGACCAGATTTCGATGCGCTCACCGCGCAGGATCCAGATATCGCCGCAGTTGTTCTAAGCGAACTTGAGCGCCAACGCCACAACCTTCAGTTGATCGCGAGCGAGAACTTCACCTCACCTGCTGTCCTAGCCGCGCTTGGTTCAACTCTCTCCAATAAATACGCAGAAGGCTATCCAGGCAAGCGTTATTACGGCGGATGCGAAGAGGTCGACAAGGTAGAGCTCATTGGAATTGAACGCGCTAAGGCGCTCTTTGGAGCCGAGCACGCCAACTTGCAACCACATTCTGGCGCCAGCGCAAACGTGGCTGTCTATCAAGCTTTTACTAAGCCTGGAGATACCGTCCTTGCAATGTCATTGCCGCATGGTGGACACCTCACCCACGGATCCAAGGTGAACTTCTCTGGTAAATGGTTCAACATAGTTTCATACGGTGTTCGCGCTGAAGATGAACTCAT
>CAIMBV010000125.1 GCA_903839355.1 uncultured Actinomycetes bacterium | reverse complement strand
TCCCGTCACATCGCGTAAGGCATAAAACTTCTTATCTGCTGGTGCTAAACCCGCTCCAGCGGCGCAGATGACCGCACCACAACTCTGCAGAACCTGGAGCATCTCTTCATTACTAAGTGAGGCTCTCCACCCAGGAATCGACTCCAGTTTGTCGAGCGTCCCACCCGTATGACCTAAACCTCGACCTGAGAGTTGGGGGACGGCTCCGCCACACGCTGCAACGAGAGGGGCGAGCGGGAGTGTAATTTTGTCACCTACACCGCCAGTCGAATGTTTATCGGCGGTCTTTCGAGTGAGGGCCGACCAATTCATGCGCTCGCCACTATTGATCATCGCATCTGTCCAACGGGAAATTTCACGCATATTCATTCCATTGAGCAAGATCGCCATCAAGAGAGAAGACATCTGTTCATCGGCTACAACGCCACGAGTATAGGCATCTACGATCCAATCGATCTGTGGATCGCTGAGCTCTCCCTTATCGCGCTTGGCACCGATGATTTCTACCGCTGCAAATGGTTCAGTCATTTCAATCTTTCTAAGCGCTAGGGAAGTTGATCAGGGCCGAAGGCCCAGGGAAGTATTTCAGACATTGGCAGGGCACCAGCCGGAGTCATTAATTGGCAGGTGGGTCCTCCATGTTCAAAGATTAATTGGCGACAGCGACCGCAAGGGGAGAGGTACTCGCCAGCTGCATCCACGCAGACGATCGCCACCAATTTACCTCCACCGCTTGCGATCAGATTTGAAACCATCCCGCATTCGGCGCAGAGGGTCATGCCGTAACTGGCGTTCTCCACGTTGCAACCTGTGACGATACGACCATCATCCACCAGACCAGCTACTCCTACGGGGAACTTCGAGTATGGGGCATAGGCCATAGTCATGATGTGCTTGGCCTCTGCGTGGAGTTCGTCCCAATCAATATCTGGGGCGTTCAATGTGACTCACCGCGTTTATACGGTGTTCCATCTGCCGCAGGCGCTCGAACTCGCCCAACAAATCCGGTTACCGCCACCACAGTTACGAGGTAAGGGACCATGAGCATGAACTCTGATGGGATTGGAGTTCCGATGATTCCGAGCACGCTCTGAAGATTATCTGCAAAGCCAAAGAGCAGCGCGGCGGAGACTGCGCCCCATGGTGTCCATCGTCCAAAGATCAGTGCGGCAAGTGCAATAAAGCCCTTACCTGCAGTCATCTCCTTATTGAAGGCTCCCACTCCACCCACTGTGAAATATGCTCCTCCAAGACCCGCGACCATTCCGGCGATCATCACGTTCATAAAGCGAAGGCGATTAACTTTGATACCCACGCTATCGGCAGCTGTGGGATGTTCACCTACAGCGCGGGTGCGCAAGCCCCACTTCGTCTTAAAGAGCGAGTAACTAATTATGAAGACCACCGCATACATCAGGTAGACGATGATGCTCTGATCAAAGAGGATTGGGCCAAGCACCGGTATTTTCCAAAGAATAGGTAGTTTGATTGAGGCGAGCGTTGGGCCGGAATTCCAGGTAGCTTGATATGGGATCAGTAGTTTCTTGTATAAGAAATCTGTGATGCCATAAACAAGCACGTTCAGCACAAAGCCCAGAATGATCTGATCAATCGCAAAGTTGATAGCAAAGACAGCAAGCAAGGTGGAGATCAAGCAGCCCGCGAATGGAGCAACAACAAGACCTAGGAAGGTGGAGTGAGTAAGACTTGCCACCACGCCACTAACAAAGGCTCCAGCTAATAGCTGACCTTCAATTGCAATATTTACAACGCCAGAACGTTCGCTCAATACACCCGCCATCGATCCGAAAATCAAAGGTACTGAGAGTAAGAGAGCGCCTTGGAGTAAGCCGGTGAATGGAATGAATTTTCCGGCAGCCGCCCAGGAGAGAAATGACATCATGATTCCGGCAGCGCCTATCGCGCTCGCTATTCCGATTGTCTTACCCGCGCGGAACTGAATAAATGCAATCGCTGAGGCGAGAATTGAGATTCCACCGAAAATCAGCGAGGCGTTGCGAGAACCGATCACCCATTGCTGAATGATGACCCACTCTTTGTCGAGGACGAATCCATATGTAACTACCTGGCCGCCTTTTTGAAGTAGACCAAAGACCAAGGTGGAAAGGACGGCGAGTGTCGCCATGACATAGAGCGAGCGACGTCGGCGACGTTCTGCAGCGGATAGAGCCTTCATCCGTTCCATCCCTTCGCAGCCAATTCGCCAGTCGTTTTGAGATTCTTCAATCTAAATACCCATTTGACGACGGATGGCGCTGCAATAAAGAGCACCACTAGCGCTTGAATTACGAGGACGATATCAATCGGAGTATTTGTATTTGCCTGCATAGTTCCTCCGCCGGCACGGAGCGCGCCAAAGAGCAATGATGCGAATACAACGCCCATTGGTTTTGCTCGGCCCAAGAGCGCCACGGTGATTGCATCGAAACCAAAGTTGCCTGC
>CAIMBV010000124.1 GCA_903839355.1 uncultured Actinomycetes bacterium | reverse complement strand
TGTGGGAGTGGGTGTGGGCGTGGGAGTTGGGGTAGGTGTCGGCGTTGGCGTTGGAGTGGGTGTTGGCGTGGGCGTGGGCGTTGGCGTTGGCGCCACTACAGGCGCAGTGAGTGAATCAAAGATGAGTGAACTATTCGCCCCAAGAGTTACCGCCCCTTGGCACAAGAGTGAGCCGCGAATAATTGCGTTGGCACCAACTGTTGCGGCAGAGACAACCAAGAAATTTCCAGACAGATCCGCGCCTGCTCCGATTGTGAGAGCACTTCCAACTAACCAAAAGACATTGCGTTCCTGAGCCCCATTGACGAGTGAAACAGTGACAGCAGCATCGATATTGAGTGCCGAGTCGGTTCTAAATACAAAACGCGCATCGGGATTGCCGCCTGCATCGAGAGTTAACCCAATGGTGATTGCAAGCGCTGCTCCGGAAGGGGCTGCATAAATTCCTGGAGCAAGAGTTACATTTGATAGCAGAACTGTAGAAACGTCAGGAACAAGTGCTGACCCAGTAGTAATTGCAGTTGCAAGATCTGTTTGAGCCACTCCAGCAGCGGCACTTCCATTCTCAAACTGCGCAGCACCCGTTGCGACGAACGCTGCAGCCAGATCCGGCCCAACTACCGCCGGATAAATACCTGCAGTCGAAGCTAAATTTCCAGCGGTGAGAGTTGCATCTCCCTTGGTTACTGCACTTCCAGCCAGCATCGAATAATTCCCTGCGGTACCCAAAGTGAGATCATCGATTGGCGCTGCAATGGAATTGGAGCGCAATCCAAAAGTTACGAAGATCATGGTCGCAACAACGAGAATTGCGACCAGAGGTGTCTTCACTCTCACCAACTGCTACTAACAGCTTTATGCAACGTTCCTATTTCTTGGTAGTGGGTGGTACTTCGGGAGTCAATTTTCCGACTAATTTGTCAGCAGCGCTTCCAACGTGTTTAGCTGCATCAGAAATTGCCTCTTTTGTTGCATCGGCCATCTCATCAATGTGAGAGTTGATCTTGACTTTAGCGGCATCATATTTTTCAGTAATTAACTCTTTGATGTCATCTTTCGCTTCGCCAATATTGCTCTTGGCATCAGTTAAATTTTGGTCCATTTTTTAGTCCTTCAGAGATGGCTACGATCAATCTCGATTGAGCTATTTGCTCGATTGCCGGAGCCCTACTGTTATTTTCACCATAGTCCCCCGTCACTGCATTGAATACTCATCGCGGGTAAATACTTAATGAAACTGGCTAAAACTCGATAACGTAGGAAACCCTTACTTAAAATGTGAGTCTTCTGTTAGGAGTTACTTTTAGAAATTCTTAAGAGTTGTTGCAGGGAGAGAGTTTGGCCACCTTCAGCCAATTGTTTCTGCTCGATGCGGGAACTTAACGCCACAAAGACTGCGGCCGTTGTCATCGCATCCCCAAGGGCGTGGTGCGGTGTGTAAACGGGCAGGTTAAGTTTGCGCGCTAAGAATTCCAAAGAAGGCTCATGCCCAGTATCGCTCTCTGCATACCCAGCGAAACGAGCTAAGGCCGCGGTATCTATAACATCCTTGGGATATCTCTGACCATACTTACTTAACCGGTGAGAGAGGAACGCCTTCTCCACCCAACTTGCATGCGCAATCAAATATTTCCCAGAAATGTGTGCGATTAATTCGGGGATTACATCGTGAGCTGCACGAGCCTTACTTAAATCGACATCACGCAAACCATGGATCGCAATAGAAGCGGGCGAGGGACTCTGTGCCGGAATTATCTCGGCATATAAATTTCCATCGCCTTTAAATCGTCCGTTGCTGATCGACACTGCACCTACAGAGATCACTTCATCTTTGCGTAGATCAAGTCCGGTGGTTTCAACATCTACTGCGCAATACTCATAACTGCGCCAATGATCCGCGAGACGTTTTCCTAAGATCACGGTAGGCGCCGCACCCATTCACTTTCAACCACTCCTTGAATATGCGAGATCGCGCGAAAGTTCTCGCGCAGATGGCGTCGAGTAAGTGAATCAAGGGAATCGGGTGAGACCCAGGTGGTGGGGGTACGCCCTGCTCTAATTGCAGCGATCTCCTCATCAAAGACGATCTGATGAATATTGGTGAATGCCGTGGTCAGAATTTCGCCCTCTTCGCCTTGCAATAAACCCGCCTCGCTGGCTCGCTTCAGACGCTCAAGCGTTCCGCCGCGAACATCGCCTTGAACAATCGCCATCCAGCGCGCCAACGATGCAATAGGAGATAGGCCACCCTCTTTGAGGTTGAGTCCACCTCGGTTTTCGCCGCTGTGATCCACTATGAAATCTTTAACGAAGCCGATCGGAGGTTTCTTCGCTAATGCGAAGCGCAGCGCGTCAGATAAATATTCCTTGGAGCGAGTTGTCTCGCGAATATTCTCCATAATGGTGCGTCCAAGTGAGGTATTTGTAAGCGGCTGGTTGTCAGCAGCGATAGATGAGAGCAGCAAGGCCCCAGCTCTTTGTGGGTCATTAAGCCAAGCGCTCGATACCTCGATCCACGCTGAGCGAGAGCGTGTAAAGAGGGTGTTGTCGGCATTGGCTCCATTTGGACACCGCTCCAATCCGCACTTCTCCATGAGCTCAAGAATCTGCTTAGCGTTATTTGTGATTTGATCGGAAGCATCAACATCACCTGGCTGATCAGCCCAGACGATCGCGGTGTCGACATCTGAAGCTGGAAGAGGCTCTCCCCGGGCAATCGATCCTAAAATCAACCAGGAGTGCGGGACTGGCAGATCGACAGAGCCGGATAAGGTCAGAACGCGTGTAAGTACCGCGCTCACGATTGCAGACATGAGGCCTGCGACATGCAGAGAAGGAATTCCGTTGTCGTGTAGTTCGACCAGCGATGGTTTAAGTAACAAGGATGCAGCAGATAACTCCTCAATGCTGCTTGCCGACTCGATGGCAGCGCGAATAAGTAATGGATTGCGCAGCTGAACCGACGAAAGATCCATCGCACGCACTACCCCAAGTGGCTTATCGAATTCATCCAAAACAACCAGATGGTGAACTCCACGTTCCACCATCTGCAAGAAGGCACTAGCGAGTGTGACCTTGTTAGAAACCGTGATCAAAGGAAAACTCATCATCGAAGCAATCTTTGAATCAATGGGCAGTAGCCCTCGACCAACCTTGCTTCTAAAGTCACGATCGGTTACCAATCCAATACCCTCACGAGTTTCGATGAGAGCAAAGGACTGGTCGCCCTGAGTCATCTTCTCGGCAACATCACGAATTGATTCATCACCTCGTACCCACAAGATGGGGCGCATATATCGGGTGACGTTCGACTGTGCATCTGAGAGCAGCGAACTAGATGTAAGACGATGCCTGGTGATCAGAGTTCCAAAATGGCCGAACTTAAGTGCGGTGGGGTCGGTTATAAATTCACGGGGGTCTGGCATTCGATAGCAAAGGGTGTCCTCTGAAGTGCGTACCGAATATTGTGGAGGCAGTCCCGTGAGGACTGAGATATGGCCAAATGCATCTCCTGAGTGCAGCTCATCAACCACATTGCCCTTATCCAAGACCTCAACGGATCCTGTCCGAACCACGTAGAGGTGGTGCAAAGGATCTTCACCAGCGGAGATGATCACGGTGCCGGCCACAAAATATTCCACATCAATCTGAGCCGAAATCTGCTCTAGGTCTTGGCTCGAGAGTGCATTAAATGGAGGTTGCTTGGCTAGAAAATCAACGAACTCTTGCACTTGCTACCCTCCCCATACGTTGACGCTCAGGGCCTACTTAGCGCTTCTAAGTGAAGCACCTTTCTTAGATCCGCTCAAGAACTTTTGTAGCGGTACCTCTATTAAATAGAAACTAATGAGAGCAAGGCCAAGCACAATCGCCATTATTTCAAAAACGTATCCATGAGGATTTAGCGAGTGCTTGTAATAGAGAAAAATCACTGGCATATGCCAGATATAAATGGAGTATGAAAGCACTCCTAAGGTGCGCAGCGGAGCAAACGAGAGCACGCGTCGCTTCATCCTCCAAATAAATGACTTTTCCGCGATTTGCGGATCAAGTAGCAAGATGAGTATGGCGGTGGATAAGCCAGCGAATCCGGGGAATTGATAGCCAATACATGCGGCGATAAGCCCCACCAATACGAGTGTGAAAAATAGCGGGAATTTCTTAACGAGAGATAAGCACTTTTCATAGTTGAGGGAGATGAGACACCCCACCAAGATCATTGTTGGTCGAAATACAACAAGATTGAAGATGCCATCTTTATTCCACGAGTAGTCGGGGTAGTTAATCCAGAGGACGTGGATCCATATCGCCGCAATTACAAGTAGAAGGAATCCGGTAAAAACTCTCTTGTTAAAGAAGCGGAGAAAAAATAGGAGAGTGATAGGGAAGAGTAGATAGAACTGCTCTTCAGCACTCAGACTCCAAAAAGGACCAAAGAGATCGCCCCAGTGCAAGAAGTTCTTGACGTAGAAGAGCGAGGCGAGAACTGGCTTGGTGTCTTGAGCTCTATTAAATCCGACCACAAGGCTCGCGACCAGAATGCTGATGGCCATAATCGGATAGAGGCGAGCTACGCGGCGTCGATAGAAACTCGTAAGTGGTCGGCCCTGAACCACCGTCGCCAATAAGACCTGAGTGATCAGATATCCCGAGAGAGTAAAGAATATGTCGACACCTAAAAAGCCTCTGCCACTTAAATATCCAAGGTGGTGGAGCAAGACCACGATGATGGATAAGGCTCTAATCCCATCGAGCTCTGGACGATAGGCGATGTTCTTTCCGCGAATCTCTCTTGAAACACCGAACATCAAAGACTCCTCGTCCTTGCCATGAAGGTTAGGTGAGCAATGCTAGGGCAGCATCTAAGAACTACTGCTTAGGATGAGTCATAAGCCATGCCACCATTTCGCTAGCAAAAAATGGCGATACGACTGGTGAATGTCCTGCGCCATCAATGCGCCAAAAATCTACGGATACATCATCAGTGCACCCTCCGAATTGAAAGATGGTCGTCTCATCCCCAGGAATCGTCGGGTCTAGATCCAACTTGTCAGGGAGCGCAGTTGCAGGCGTAGCACAGTTCTCTATAGCGCCCCAATTACTGAAAGTCTCTTCCGCACCCGGTATCGGCTTTCCCCGAATGTGGTTGTAAGCGTAGGTATCATCTTTTGTTCCCCAAATTTGTAAAATATTTATTGGAGAGTTCGGTTTACATGCGGCCACGCTGGTAAAACTTCCGCCTGCAATGTTGATGATGGCGGCGATACGGCTTGAATATTTGCAGGCCAACGCATTCGCCATGAATCCCCCATTGGAATGCCCGATGACATATATCCGTTTAGGGTCCACGGAATACCGTGAAGAGATTTTCTTAATAATGCTCATGATGTAAGCGGCATCATTCACAGGAGGCTTTTGGAAATCACAGCATTCGGGAGTGGCGCTCCAAAATCGCGCTCCGAATTGATCGATCGTGCCATCCGGATGCACATATATGAATCCCGCTGACTGCGCCATCGAGGTAAGGTGCAGATAATTTTCTAGCTGAGCACCGGTCTGTCCGTAACCAGAGAGCGCGATCACCAACGGAACGGGATCTGATTTCTCATATGTGGATGGGATAAATACATTAAATGGTCGAGAGCCGGCAAAGGGAACTGTTGCTGCGTGAACAACTTGCGTGCTCAGCAATGAGAGTAAAGCAACTGCAACAGTCAAACGAACTTTCATGTGGAGTACACAAGGTGCGTTTTAACAGGATTACCCTCAGGAATATTTGGATGCTCAAAAGTGAGTTCGGGTCGTTCGCGTAAACCAATCTTTCGCATCACATTTATCGATGGCTGATTCTTTAGAGCGGTGTACGAATAAATAATGGGGAGAGCTAGATCCTTGAGTCCAAATTCAAGAACTGTCTTAGCTGCTTCAGTTGCGTAGCCCTTACCCCAATACTTCTTATCTAAGCGCCATCCAATCTCGTGGCACGGCATAAAAGAGACATCGGGGAGCTCCTGATAAGCAAGCCCGATGAAGCCCATAAATTCACCACTCGATTTCTCTTCCACCGCCCATAAGCCAAAAGGATTTTCGTTGAGTCGATCTCGTAGTCTGTTAAAACTGCTATTGGACTCTTCTGCTGTGTAGGTGCGCGGAAAATATCGCAAGTTCTCTGCATCGGAGTTGAGTGCGATCCACGGCTCAAGATCGCTTTCCTGCCACGCTCGTAGCAGGACTCGAGGGGTATTAAGTTCGATCGCCATCTCTACCTCTCCACGCTCCTAAAAATTACAACCCAATGAACGGTGAGCGAAATAGGCATTTTATCCTTGAACTGCCCCAAACCAATGGCTAACCTCTTTCCATGAGCAATCAAGTTGAAACCCTAGTAGATGTGCAACTTACCAACCGTAATCGCGCAACCGTCTTCTGGCGCGGCATCCTGGTTGTTCCGGTAGCGCTCTTCGCAGCCTCCTTCGAACATATCGCGCGCACAAATTGGGATTCAACTCCGATCCTTGTGGCTCCAGCTTTCTTAGCGCTCGTCTTTCGCGCGGTCTATCCCAGTTATGTTCTAACTTTTAATCATGCGGTAACCGAGCTCTCAACCCGAATCAGTTCATATGTACTTCTTTTGACCGATGATTATCCATCCATCGAACGAAATCCGAATATCGCTGTCATCTTTCCCGATGTAGAAGGCGGCAAGAAACTTAATCGCTGGTTACCACTCGTTAAATGGTTCCTTGCTATTCCGCTCTATATCGTAGGAATCTTCTATGTGGTCTTGGCCCTAGTGCTTACATTCTTCGCCTGGATCGCTACCTCGATCACAGGAAACTACCCAGAGTGGGCCGCAAAGGTCTCCCTTGGGACAATTGAATACTGGAATCGCGTTTATGGCTATGCGCTGCTCCTCGTCACCGACGAATACCCTTCATTCAGTCTTTAACAAGCATTAAGGAACTTTTCTCCTAAAGCTCTTGCCTTTGCCCCCACTTGAGAGCACGATTACAACTCAGGTGAACAAAGGAGTTCGCATGAAGGTCTCATCACTTATTACAGGCAAAGCGGTCTACAGCGTTACTGCAGAAACCTCAATAGCAACACTCGTCGAAAAATTAGCATCGCTTAAAGTTGGAGCACTTGTTGTATCCCCCGATGGAATTCGAATCGCTGGAATCGTCTCAGAGCGAGATATCGTCGCTGCGCTTCCGATTCATTTTCACGAACTCGGAAGATTGCATGTGCGAGACATCATGACCGTTAACGTCACAACCTGCACTCCTAATACAACGGTGGCAGAGTTGATGGCGATTATGACGGACCGTCGGATTCGTCACGTGCCGGTCGTCAACGAGGCTGGTGACCTGGTATCAATTGTTTCGATCGGAGACGTCGTAAAGTCGTACGTCAATGAGATTGACTCAGAGAGAAGCGCACTCGTCGATTACGTGCAGAACCCTAGATAATCTAGTTAAATTAATTTACCAACTTCTCTAGATCTGAAGGCAATTCAGGAGAACTAAAAAGCCACGCCTCGAATTCACCGTTCTTGAAGGTAATTTTGTATCCAGGTTCCTTCTTGTAGACGGCGGCAAATGATTTCGAGCCCATCTTTCGCCACGTTCCTAACCCAACAGTTCCAGGAATGCCGGTTCCGGGAGCGCGAACCCCGCGCCATCCAGAGAACTTCCAAAAATTCTCAACCGGTTCAATTTTCACAATGTCCTCTATTTTGGCGCGAGGGTTCTTGTGAAATCCCCAAAATTTTTCACCTGTGCTGAGAGCAAGTACCACTTCACTACCAACAATTGTGGCTCTGGCCATTGACCTTTCTCCTCCTACTTTCTAACTTTCTTAAGAGTAACCCTCTTGAGAATAATTGTTGCAAGAAAATATCCTGCAGTGCTGAGTGCTATCGCCCAAATGAGTCCTATTACGACGACAAGTGCCGCCGTAATGAGCAGGGTCGCGGCATCTAGACGAGTTGTCTTGAGCATCTCTTTAAGATTTGCTGGGCTTGCGATCCGATAAGAAGTTCCGATCAAGACAGCACCGAGCGCGGCTGTGGGTATGTGAGCAATGACCGGATTAAGTACGAGAACCACGAGGAGCAAAAATCCAGCATGGGTAATGGAGGAGATTCGACTCTGGGCTTTTGATCTAACGTTAACGCTGGTCCGCGCGATGGCCCCAGTGGCGGGCATTCCTCCAACCAAGGAGGAGATCATTGTTGCTAGCCCTTGACCGACGAGCTCTCGATTTGGTTTATAACTTATCGCCGATTCATGGATATGCGCCATCTGATCTGCGACTCGGGCAGAGAGGAGAGATTCGATTGCAGCGAGTAGGGCTATCTCTATCGCCCCAACCACCAGAGCGGAGACCCCAATGTGACTCTTGGAAAGAGAAACATGTTGGTAGAGGGAACGCGGCAAATTACCAATGAGAGGTGTGTGGAGCGAAAAGATAGGGACAAGAAAGGTAGCGACGATGATTGCCACAAAGCTAGCCGGAATATGTATCTTAATCTTGAGCAATTTAGAAATTCTTGGGTAATTAAATTTCACAATCAGCGTGATGACCATCAGCGCTAATGAACTCCAATGAAGTCCTGCAGCTAATGCACCGCGAAAAGTCCGCCACGCAGTTACCAATGTGTTGGCACCACTGATTGAGTGAAATGCAAGTACGGATGGAAGTTGTTGCAGAGCGATTACCAACGCGATTCCCAGCGTGAATCCCTCCATCACTGGCCAAGGAACTCGCTTGATGAGCGCCCCGCAGTGAGTAACACCCATAACAACTACAAGCACTCCAGCTGCCAATCCAAGAGGTGCGAGCGCAGCAGTACCGTATTTCAGCACAATCGGAATCAGAACCACGGTCATCGCACCGGTTGGACCACTCACCTGAAAATTAGAGCCTCCGAAGATGGCGGCGATCAAACCGGCGTAAATCGCGGTGATCAGCCCCGCACGTGCTCCAGCGCCAGATGTGATACCGAAGGCTAGTGCTAGCGGAAGAGCCACGATCCCTACAGTGATGCCAGCGATTACATCATGACGCCAATATTTTTTGGCGCCCACGTAGTCGGACTTGCTCGGCAAGAGCTCGCTTATATAACTCATCTCTCCTACTTCGTCTGTCTCTTAAGAGTAAGAGAACCTGCTGCCAAGATTCCGGCCAAAAACAAAAAGATCAATAGTGAGTCGTTCACGATCGACCCTTGATTGGAGATGACCTTCTTGGTCGCATCGATAGCATAGGAGAGCGGCAAAAAGTCTGAAAGATCGTTAAGAAGGCGAGGCATCGTTGGACGCGGAACTAATAATCCACTCAGCAGCAATTGAGGGAGAAGGATTGCCGGCATAAATTGGATCGCTTGAAACTCGGTCTTGGCGAAGGTGCTAACAGCAAGTCCAATTGCTAATCCAATCAAGGCATCGAGAATTGCGGCGTAAATCAGGGTGATTTGTAGTCCTGCGATCTTTAACCCAAGAACCCAGATGGCGTAAGAAGAGACTGCAGTTGCTTGGAACAAGCTAGCCAAACCAAAGGCGATGGCATATCCCCCAATAAATTCAACCTTTGCAAGAGGTGAGATCATCAACCTCTCCAAGGTCCCACTTGTTCTCTCCCGAAGCGTTGCAACGGAGGTGATCAAGAACATGACCAGCATGGGAAAGACACCGAGCATCGAGCCGGCAACTCGCTGGAATACATCAGGACTGGACCAATACACATACTTGAGAATTGTCATCAGCAGCGCTGGGGATATGAACAGCAGTGCGAGAGTTCTTGGGTCGTGAAGAAGTTGAAGCAAAACCCTCTTGGTCATAGCTAGAAGCCGGGAAAATTTCATTGCTCTCCAATCAGGGAGATAAATACATCATCCATGCGACTCTCGCCGGTTCGAGTGCGTAACTCAGCGGGTGTTCCTTGCGCCAGAACCTCACCATTTCTTAAGAGGATTAATTGATGGCAACTATCGGCTTCATCCATCACATGGCTACTTACCAGAAGGGTCTTGCCCTGCTCGGCCAGTGAATTAAATAGTCGCCAGAGCTGAAGTCGTAATACGGGATCCAATCCCACAGTTGGTTCATCAAGAATCAAGAGTTGTGGACTTCCAACTAGCGTTGTCGCCAGTGCCAATCGCGCCCGTTCGCCACCTGATAGCGAACTCGCCATCTGATGTGCATTTCGAGAGAGATCAACCTCTTCCAAAATTTGAGCAGGGCTCTTCTCATTCTTTTGATAAAGCGCTGCGAAGAACTCGATGTTCTGAATACAGGTGAGATCTGAATAAACGCTGGCACTCTGCGTCGAATATCCAATCTCATGTCGCAGTGCCTTACCGGCGGCAGGGCGACCGAGAACCGAAATCTCGCCACTCTCTATTCTTTGCAGCCCCACGATCGAACGCATGAGCGTCGTCTTACCGCTGCCGCTTGGACCGAGCAGACCCATGATCACCCCTTGAGGAATATCTAGGTCAAGGTCGTGCAAGATGTGGTTGCTTCCTCGCTTCACATTGAGGCGGCGACACTGAATCGCGAAAGACACAAATCGCATCATACGACTTGGTACTGTGAAAGAGCTCCAGATTCGAGTGGCTAGCACTTATATTCATTGGTGGAATACTTAAACTGTGGGGAAGCTAAGCACAGGCCTGCAAGATAGTTGGTGGATGTTCTTCGACACCTTCTGGGCGCTGGTTCTCGGTTTCACTATTTCGGGTGCAATTCGAGCCTTTACCTCACGAGAGAAGGCGCTGGCAACGCTCGGGAATCACAAGCCCAAAACTATTGCCGCAGCCTCATTTCTAGGAGCCATTAGTTCTAGTTGTTCCTATGCGGCAAGTGCGATTGCCAAGAGTTTGATTGATAAAGGTGCAGATTTCACCACCGCCATCGTCTTTATGTTTGCAAGTACTAATTTGGTATTCGAACTCGGATTGGTGATGTGGACTTTGTTGGGATGGCAATTTGCTCTCGCTGAATTTATCGGTGGGTTCATAATGATCGCGCTGCTTACCGCGATCATCCCGCGCCTCAATATTGCACGTCGGCCCCGGTTGCTGCAGATGGCAGATGACTCAACAGTGCAGATGAAATCAACCTGGCACGATGCCGCTGGATTCACTATTGGCGATCTGACCATGGTTCGCTTTGAACTCATTGTCGGATTCTTGATAGCGGGTTTGGCGGATACATTGATTCCTATCTCTTGGTGGCATCACCTCTTCTTATCGGGCCACGGCACACTCTCCACAATTGAGAATGTGGTTCTGGGACCGTTTATCGCATTCATTAGTTTTGTCTGTTCCGTTGGAAATGTTCCACTTGGTGCAGCGCTCTGGAACTCAGGAATCTCCTTCGGCGGCACAATCTCCTTCATATTCGCCGACCTGGTTGCACTTCCCTTAGTCATGATCTACCGGAAATTTTATGGAAGACAATTGACGGTTAAGTTGGTCGCAATTTTCTGGTTCACCATGAGTATCTCGGGTTTCTTAACGGAGAAGTTCTTCAGCGTGCTAGAAATAGTCCCAACTAAACGCACGCTTGTTCCACATGCCTCACGTATCGGAGATAACTTCACTAGCTGGCTCAACTTGTTTGCGCTGATTCTTGCAACCATAATCGCCTGGCTCTATCTCACGAGATCTAAGTCCGATGAGACTCCGTATGCCAAAGATCCTATCTGCGGTATGCAGGTTGAAAAATCTACTGCGGCCGCCAGTTTTGTTCACGAGGGAACGACCTACTACTTCTGCGCCCCTAGTTGTATGGAGAGCTTCAAGAACTCCGTATCAGCTTAATCCGCTTCTGTACCAGCGCCCCTGACAGTAGAACTAATACGCCCCCTGCCACCTGAGTTGCTTTGAAACTCTCCTTGAGGAGCCAGATTCCAAGCAAGGTTGCGACCACTGGCGTTATGTATGTAACGGTGCTGGCGATCAAACTTCCCGCCAAACGCACGTTGCGGAAATTCCAGATAT
>CAIMBV010000123.1 GCA_903839355.1 uncultured Actinomycetes bacterium | reverse complement strand
TGCAGTCGAACGCGGTCCGGTAAGTGCTGTTCAATTTCATCCGGAGAAGAGCGGTGCCGTTGGAGCTCGTCTCATAGCCAATTGGGTAGGTACTTTGTGATCAAGAAACTAGAACTTCTTCCAGCGATCGATGTAAAAGATGGCCTGGCTGTGCGATTAGTACAGGGTGAGTTGTCTGCTACCAGCAAATATGGAAATCCCCTTGCGGTGGCTGCTGAGTTTGTTGCAGCAGGTGCGGAGTGGATCCACCTGGTTGATTTGGATGCGGCGTTTGGCCTGGGAAGCAATGCGGAACTTCTTGAAGGTGTTATCAAAAGCGTAGATCTCAAAGTAGAACTTTCCGGAGGCATTCGTGATGATGCATCACTGCGTCGCGCACTTGCAACCGGTTGTACCCGAGTGAATTTAGGAACAGCGGCCCTCGAAAATCCCGAGTGGACCGCCAAAGTGATCTCCGAATTTGGAGATCGAATTGCAGTTGGTCTAGATGTTCGTGGACATACCTTGGCGGCGCGGGGTTGGACTCAAGAAGGTGGCGATCTCTTCGAAACTCTTGAACGATTGGATCGTGATGGATGTTCGCGATATATCGTGACCGATGTTGCTAAAGATGGAACCTTAAAAGGGCCTAACTTGGAACTACTTCGCGAGGTCTGTGCAGCTACCACTAAGCCAGTTGTTGCGAGTGGAGGCGTATCTAGTTTGGAAGATTTAATCGCGATTCGTGAGTTGACCTCACTTGGAGTTGAGGGTGCGATCGTTGGAAAAGCGTTGTACACCGGAGCATTCACACTTCCTCAAGCCCTGGAAGTTGCGGGCAGATGACCCTCGCAAAACGGGTTATCCCGTGCCTAGATGTTGCTGCCGGTCGAGTAGTAAAAGGAGTCAACTTTCAAAACCTCGTCGATGCAGGCGACCCAGTTGAACTCGCGAAAATCTATGGCGATGCGGGAGCCGACGAGCTCACCTTCCTGGATATATCTGCTTCGGTAGAGGCACGTTCAACGACTCTGGAGATGGTTGCTCGAACTGCTGAGCAGGTATTCATTCCACTTACCGTTGGTGGAGGTATCCGCGAAGTTGCAGATGTCGACCGACTCTTGCGCGCTGGTGCCGACAAGATCGGAGTAAATACCGCAGCCATTGCACGACCATCTCTCATAAATGAGATTGCGGATAGATTCGGCAATCAAGTCCTTGTCTTATCGGTCGATGCTCGGCGCGGTGAAACGCCATCTGGATTTGAGGTCACGACACATGGCGGACGCAACAGAACAGGTATCGATGCCTTCACCTGGATAACCGAGGCCACCCAACGCGGGGTAGGTGAGATTCTCCTTAACTCCATGGATGCCGATGGAACGCGCGCCGGTTATGACGTTGAAATGATTCAGCGCGTAAGAGAGATCACGCACGTTCCACTGATTGCTAGTGGGGGCGCAGGAAAGTTAGAGGATTTCTCTGATGCGTTAGCAGCGGGAGCAGATGCCCTCCTGGCCGCCAGTGTCTTTCACTTCCAGACCTTCACCATTGGTGAGGTTAAAGATGAGCTCGCCGATCATGGATATGCGGTACGGCGCTAGAAGTAGTTAAGGCAGAATAAGGGAGTGGAAATCCCTGCAGATGTTGCTGCTCGCCTTGCCGAAGGCACCCTGATCGCTGCAATTGCCCAGGATGCTTCAAACGGTGAAGTCTTGATGATCG
The DNA here is from genome assembly GCA_903839355.1 of uncultured Actinomycetes bacterium. Lineage (GTDB taxonomy): Bacteria > Actinomycetota > Actinomycetes > Nanopelagicales > Nanopelagicaceae > PALSA-747. The sequence continues at coordinate 2,189 of CAIMBV010000123.1, read as the reverse complement.
CCTGGATGAACGAAGAGGCTCTCCGCAAAACCCTTTCGACCAAGAAGGTCACCTACTGGAGCCGAAGCCGCAATCAACTCTGGACTAAAGGTGAAAGTTCGGGCCACACCCAAGAGTTGATCAGCGTCCGCTATGACTGCGATGGCGATGCTCTCCTCCTGCAGGTGGAACAGACTGGTGCCGCCTGCCACACTGGAGAGCGCACCTGTTTTCATCGTGAAATTGGTCTCGACCGGTGGGTAGACCACAGATGAACCTCGAGGAGTTTCGCGCGCTCGCAACAGAGTTCAATGTAATTCCAGTCTCCAGACGCTATCTGGCTGATAGCCAAACTCCGCTCTCGCTCTATAAGCGGCTCGCTCAGGATCGCGAGGGAACTTTTCTCCTTGAATCAGCAGAGCATGGGGGAGTCTGGTCTCGTTACTCATTTATTGGAATCTCAAGCGCGGCAACTCTCACCGAGGTCGATGGAAAAGCGCAATGGCTAGGCACCGCTCCTTCAGGCGCGCCAACTGGGATCGATCCTCTCGAAGCTTTACGGATTGCTGCGAAGCATCTGCGCTCGCCACACCTACCTCACCTGCCTCCACTCACCGGAGGTTTGGTTGGTTATGCCAGCTACGAGATCGTCCGCAGGCTAGAGAAGATTCCATCTTTGGCGAAGAAGGATGTTGAACTTCCCGAGATCGCATTCATGCTCACCTCGGATCTCGCAGTCTTTGATCACTACGATGGAACGCTGACTCTTATCGCCAACGCAATCAATTGGGATGGAAGCTCCGAGAGAGTCGATGAGGCATTCAACAATGCAGTGAGTCGGCTAGATTCCTTAGAAAAATTATTACAAGCGCCGCAATCTGGAGCAATTAATTTCCCACTAGTTCAGAAGAAGCCTGAGTACCAACGAGATATGAGTTCTAGTGAGTACCAAGCGAAGGTCGATATTTTGAAAGAGGAGATTAGGGCGGGCGAAGCCTTTCAAGTTGTTTTATCACAACGCTTTGTAATGGAGGCTCAGGCCGACCCGTTTGATATCTACCGCGCCTTGCGCGCTTCCAATCCAAGTCCGTATATGTACCTATTTCGTTTTGCAGATGGACTCTCGGTTGTTGGATCTAGCCCCGAAGCGCTGGTGAAGATTCAAGGTAGTGATGTAATGCTCCATCCGATTGCTGGGACCAGGCCTCGCTCCGCAGATCCAGAGATTGATCAAAAACGCGGAGAAGAGTTGTTGGCTGACCCTAAAGAACGCGCTGAACATTTGATGTTAGTTGACTTAGGCCGAAATGATCTGGGTCGGGTATGCGCGCCAGGTAGCGTTGAAGTCGTTGAGTTTATGCAGGTGGAGCGCTTCTCACATGTGATGCATATTGTTTCTACTGTGACTGGAACCCTGGCGGAAGGCTCAAGCGCTGTCGATGCGCTCTTGGCAGTGTTTCCTGCAGGCACTCTTTCGGGAGCTCCGAAGCCTCGCGCCATGGAGATCATCGAAGAAAATGAACCGACTCGCAGGGGAATTTATGCCGGAACGATTGGCTACCTCGACTTCCGCGGAAATATTGATGCATGTATTGCTATTCGCACTGCGGTCATTAAAGATGGCAAAGCGTATGTACAAGCGGGTGCAGGAATTGTTGCTGATTCAGTGCCACTCACTGAAGATCAAGAGTGCGAGAACAAAGCCGCTGCAGTACTTGGAGCAATCGCTACCGCAAATGAAATGCAGGCGCTGTAAATGTTGGTCATTAAATTAATCATTGTTGCTCTGCTCTTGCTCCTGTTTATTTACTTTGCTATCCGACTCACCAAGCGCGGTCTCTCTCAGCGATATGAACCTCGAGCCAAGACCCCCTGGAACTCATTGAGCGAAGGCGAGGATCCAACGCTGTGAGTACGGTTTTAGATTCAATAGTTGCAGGGGTCTTGGAAGATCTAGATGCACGCAAGATTCCACTCGCACAACTGCATGACGAGGTAGCATCGGCTCCGCAGGTTCGCGATGCATTTGCAGCACTTGCGAAGCCTGGAATGCAGATCATTGCCGAAGTCAAACGATCCTCTCCCAGCAAAGGAGCGCTAGCAACTATTGGAGATCCTGCCGCGCTGGCTCGCACATATGAAGAAGCAGGTGCTGCAGTTATTAGTGTTTTGACGGAGCAACGCCGCTTTGAGGGAAGCGCGGCAGATTT
>CAIMBV010000122.1 GCA_903839355.1 uncultured Actinomycetes bacterium | reverse complement strand
GGTGATAAGGCAACGAAGCCGATCGTGGTCCGACTTGACGGAAACAATGTTCTTGAGGGTCGCAGAATTCTTGATGAAGCGGCGCACCCACTGGTGCAGCAGTTAGACACCATGGATGGGGCAGCTGCGAAAGCTGCAGAATTGGCGGCAAAGTAAATGGCAATCTTCATTAATAAAGAGACCAAGGTAATTGTTCAAGGTATGACTGGTTCCGAGGGAACCAAGCACACCGGACGCATGCTCAAGTACGGCACCAATATCGTTGGTGGTGTAACACCCGGTAAAGGTGGTCAGAGCGTTGAGATTGAGGGCAAGGTTCTTCCAGTATTCAATAGCGTTGCTGAGGCAGTAGCCGCAACTGGTGCAAATGCATCTGTTGTCTTTGTACCGCCTAAGTTTGCGAAGGCAGCTGTCATCGATGCGATAGATGCAGCGCTTCCTCTCGTAGTGGTTATCACCGAGGGAATTCCAGTTCACGATACCGCCACCTTCTATGCGCATGCGGTTGCCAAGGGAACTACTCGACTAATTGGACCAAACTGCCCAGGATTAATTAGCCCTGGACTTTCAAATATCGGAATCATTCCTGGAGATATCACTGGACCAGGACGTATCGGTCTAGTTTCTAAGTCAGGCACACTCACCTACCAAATGATGTACGAGCTACGTGATTTCGGATTTAGCACCGCAGTTGGAATTGGTGGCGATCCCATCATAGGTACAACTCATATCGATTGCTTAAAGGCATTCCAAGATGATCCAGATACCGATGCCATTGTCATGATCGGTGAGATCGGTGGTGACGCTGAAGAGCGCGCTGCTGCATTTATTGCATCATATGTAACCAAGCCAGTTGTTGGTTATGTCGCAGGATTTACCGCACCTGAAGGCAAGACCATGGGCCACGCTGGTGCGATCGTCTCGGGATCATCGGGAACCGCCGAAGCGAAGAAGGTCGCTCTTGAAGCGGCTGGAGTTAAAGTTGGTAAGACACCGAGTGAGACCGCGGCTCTTATGCGCGCGATTCTTAACGGCTAACAAATGATTGCACGCGCACTGGGGGTCTCGTTTAGGCAGGCCCTCCGTAGCGTCGCTCTCACCCTATTTCCCCTAGCTTTTATCGCGCTCTTCACGTGGGCGAGTGCAGGCAGCACCGCTGGAAGTACCAGCGATCCGATTCGAGCATCAGCTTGGCTCTATCTCGGTTTCCACCTCATCCCTTTCGTGGTTCCTTCTGGAAAACTCACCTTCTTACCGCTCCTTGCGGTTCTCTATCCCATCTGGGCTATTCGACGTGGACTTCCAATGGTCGAAGGAGCTTTCAATAAACTCAACGGAGCCAGAATTATTTATTCGCTCTGGTACTCCATTCTCTCCGAATTACTAGCGCTCGCCTCTCGGTATCACGGGGTCGGCGCGAATCTCTATCTCACACCTCTCTTCACCTTTGTTATCGCCATGATTGCAACGGCAAGGTTTAATCAATCGCTTAACCGCGCCTTCTATTTCGGGTTGCACCTTCTTTCTATTGCACTTGGAGTCGGTGCTCTCGCCTTCACATTCTCGCTTGTTCAACACTGGAGC
>CAIMBV010000121.1 GCA_903839355.1 uncultured Actinomycetes bacterium | reverse complement strand
TCTTTTCTATGATTGTGAGCATTTTGTTATTTTACTGGCGATAGTATTGGCAGCAGAAGGGGATTATTGGCATCTAACTTCTTTTTAGAGAAGTTTTCATGACTTTCATCCATCGAAAAACGCTTGCCGTGCTGGGTCGTGCTCATTCCTGTATATAATCCGGTAAGGGTCTGGTGGAATCTCTGATCCGTCTCAATTTTAATTTTATTCATTTATATAATAATTGAAGTTTTATTATAATTTAGAATATGCATCAAGGAAGACGTGCAATAGGTAGATATAGTTCCTGCTTGTGAAGGTAGGGTCCCCCTTTAGCAGGTGGGCACTCACTCGTCCTCCATAATCATCTATTTGAACTCGTCGATGGAAATGGCCCTGTCGCCGGACAAGTCGTGCTTGCGCATAATCTCTTCAATTTCCTCGTCGGATATGTCGCGGCCCATCTTAGTCATCGCGTCCTTGATGTTCTCCGGGGTGATCAGGTTCTTCCCATCGAGGTCAAACTGCTTGAAGATCGCTTCCAGCTTCTGGTGAGTCAGGAAACTCTGCACACTGATGGTCGCCGCGAGGAACTCAGTGTAGTTGACTTGGTGGTTTCCGTTGTAGTCAAGCTCGTCGATGATGCGCTTCAACTCGGCCGCCTCAATTTTGTGGTTATTAGCCTCCAGGGCCTTCTCTAGTTCCTATATTTCAATGTTACCCGAGTTATCAGTGTCGATCTTTTGGAACAAGATACGTAGGTTCTCCACCTCCTTAGGGCTCAGCATCTTCACAAGCACGTTCAGGGCCGCCTTCTTCAGAGTTGAGGTCCCCTTGAATGCGCGCAAACGGTTTAGTACTCCCTCATCGATAAGATCGATGTTACCTTCCTTGCGCTTGAGGCACTTTTCAAACCAGGGGTGGTTGAGCGCTTCCTCGCCGGTGATTCTTCGGGAGCGCTCAACGACAATCATCTTCTTGATTAGATCCTTACATTCGTTGCTGAGCTTCTTCTCCACATTTGCCGGCAAAGTGTACTGTCCCTTTTGAATCTTTGAGAACACCTCTGCCCTGTTCTTAGTCGTGCTGTCAAAAGGGTAGTTGCCCGTTACGAGCACGAACAGCAGCACTCCTAACGACCATATGTCGCACTCTTTGTTATAACTGCCACCCAGCACCTCCGGGGCGATGAAGTAAGGAGTCCCTGCGATGGTGTGCAACTTTTGGCCGCCATTGGTCTGCTTGGCAAGCCCGAAATCAATAAGTTTAACTTCTCCGACGGAGTCGTACATAATGTTTTCGGGTTTAATGTCCCTGTGCACGATGTTCTGCTTGTGACAGTGGATCAGAGCGCGCAGGATCTTCTCAATCGCAGTAGCTGCTAGGTTCTCATTCATAACTTGGCCGGCAGTCATCTTTTCGAAGAGCTCGCCCCCGGGGCACAGTTCCATCACAAGGTAGACGAACTTGTCGTCCTCGTAGGTCTCGTAGTACTTGACGATGTTCGGGTGGTCAAGGTTTTGCAGAATGGATACCTCCTGATGAAGGGCCGCGATTTCGGACTCAGAGAGCTTTGATTTAGCAATGACTTTGATAGCTACGTGGTGGGAGCTGTCAGCCTTGTTCTCGGCTTGGAAGACTTTTCCGAAGCTGCCTGAGCCGAGTACCTTCTTGTTGATGTTGTACTGCTGCTTCAACTCTGCAACACCGGCACGGGAGCTTCTGCGCGCAATTGTTGGTTTGATAACTGGTGTTTCACTTGGAACTCCGCCAGCAGATTATTTTGCCGATAGACACCCCATGGCTATATATATAGCTGAAATATATTTTAATTTAAGAATTAACTTCACTTTTTGAATAAACAATGGGGTTTTGGGGTTTTGGGGTAGTGTGTGGTTG
>CAIMBV010000120.1 GCA_903839355.1 uncultured Actinomycetes bacterium | reverse complement strand
ATGTTTTAGATGATCCGAGCATCAATCGGAACATAATCTCCGAAATCGCTACTTACCATCGCGATGGCGGCAAAGTTGTGGTTGTTCATGGCGGTGGGCCATCCATTGAGACAGAGTTAAAGTTTCATAATATTCCAACTTCGATAGTGGGCGGCTATCGCGTAACTACCCCCGAAGTGATGGAGGTTGTCCAGCGCACACTCTCTGGAGCGGTATTGCGGGATCTCACTAACACTTTCATCGGACTTGGAGTGAACGCAGTTGGGCTTTCTACGGGTGACGGAAATACCCTTAGAGCTCACACATTTCAACCGATTATTGATGGAGTCAGGGCTGATGTTGGATTAGTTGGCGAAGCACAGAGTGTCGATCCAACATTTCTAAACTTAATTGTGGAGAACGGTTACCTGCCTGTGATCTCTCCTGTCGCGGTATCAACAAGTGGTCAGGCGCTCAATATCAATGGGGATATCGCTGCTGGGGCGATTGCCGGAGCATTAGGGGCTTCAGAAATACTATTTATTACCGATGTTTCGGGGATCTACAAGAATTGGCCTGATCCAAACTCGTTAATTCATGAAATTTCGAGCGCAGATTTGCGGGAGATCTCTCCTTCTTTCGCAGATGGAATGGCACCAAAGGTTCGCGCTGTGTTGAATGCCCTCTCGTCAGGTGCACAGAGAGCACGCATCATAGATGGACGTAACCCTATAAATCTAACTCAAGCCTTTAATGGAATTGGTGGAACGGTGGTGTACGCGTGAATACTCAAGAACGTTGGCATGCTTCGATGCAGAACAATTATGGAGTTCCTGCAATCACTTTATCGAAAGGTGAAGGAATTACAGTCTGGGATGAAGATGGTAAGAAGTACCTGGACTTTCTTGGAGGAATTGCGACAAACATTCTTGGCCATGCTCATCCTGCAATCGTCAAAGCGGTCTCCAAGCAGATTGAAGAACTCTCGCATGTCAGCAATCTTTACGGTCACAAACCAGGAGTTGAACTAGCCGAGAAGTTGAGATCTTTTACGGGCGATCCAACGGCTCGAGTCTTCTTCTGCAACTCCGGCGCCGAGGCAAATGAAGCTGCAATAAAAATCTCGCGCTTGACTGGAAGAGTTCAGATTGTCGCCGCGCTCGGGGGCTTTCATGGAAGAACGGCTGGCGCGCTTTCGATCACCGGTCAGGAGGCAAAGCGCAAACCATTTGAACCACTCTTGCCAAAGGTGAAATTTGTTCCTTACGGGGATATCAAGGCGATGAAGCGGACGATCTCGAAACGGACGTCCATGGTTATCTTGGAGCCTATTCAAGGCGAGAACGGCGTTGTCGTTCCACCTGACGGGTATCTAGAAGAGGTACGAGAACTCTGCGATAAGAAGGGTGCGCTCCTCGCTATCGATGCAGTGCAGACAGGCATGGGTAGAACTGGAGAGTGGTTCGGCTACGAGCTAGAAGGGATTACTCCAGACATCATCACCTTAGCCAAGGGCCTTGGAGGTGGATTGCCACTGGGAGCAATGATCACTCTCGGAAAGAAAGTCCCGGCATTCAAACCAGGAGAGCATGGATCTACCTTCGGCGGAAATCCGATCTCATGCGCCGCCGCAAATGCAGCTGTGGATTTCATCGTCAAGAAAGATCTGTTAGAAAAAGTTGCAATAAGTGGTGAATTCCTTAAAGCACAACTCTCAAAGATCCCCGGCGTCACTTCGGTACGGGGTCAAGGACTGCTCCTTGGAATTGTGCTGGAATCAAATGTGGCAAATGATGTTGCAATGAAGGCGCAACAAAATGGGCTACTTATTAATGCTCCTGCAAAGAATGTGATTCGTATAGCTCCTGCGTTGATTGTAGATAAGAAAGAGCTCCGAGAGTTTGTCGAGATTTTTGACCGCACGTTGAATGAGGTTCTCAATGGTTAAATCATTGACTCATCAATCAGAGAAGCGCAAACAGGTCGAGATAGCTCTGATCAAGGCGGGGAAAATTCACTCTCAAACAGATCTGGTACGCGAGTTGAGAGCACAGGGAGTTGAGGTCACCCAAGCAACTGCGAGTAGGGATCTACAAGAGCTCGGCGCGATGCGCACTAAAGGCAATGATGGAATTATGAAATACGTCTTAGATAACTCGGCGCAGATTTCTAATAATTCACACCTGATCCTCTCTATAGCCTCTAGCGCCAATACCGTCGTGCTCCGCACTCCACCGGCTGCCGCGCAATTTGTGGCAAGCACTTTGGATGCAGCAATCGTTGGCCAAGAACTTCCTCTTGCTATTGGCACGATTGCGGGCGATGACACCGTTTTGGTCATTGCCGCGACGGCGACTGGGGGAGATGAGTTGGCTAAGAGTATTGAATCGATTTTTGGAAAGGTTAAATAATGGCGCTCTGGGGTGGAAGGTTCGCAAGCGGACCAAATGAATCGGTGACCAAACTTTCGCGGAGCGTGCACTTCGATTGGCGTTTAGCTCCATATGACATCCGAGTCAATATCGCTCATGTCGCTGGCTTGCAGCGCGCCGGAGTACTGACCGCTCTTCAAGCATCTGAGATCACTGCAGGACTTCAAGAGTTAGCTCGAGAAATTGCTTCGGGTGAGTTCTTCTATAACGACAGCGACGAAGATGTTCATAGCGCCATCGAACGGGGTCTTGTAGCAAAGTTGGGCGAACTTGGAGGGGCCTTTCGCGCTGGCCGTTCTCGGAATGATCTCATCGTTACAGATTTCAAGTTGTACCTCATCGATCACCTTCTTGAGGTAGCTCACGAGACTATTGATCTTGCGACGGCAATCGATCTCGTAGCGCAGAAATACATTGATGTGGTTGCTCCAGGTTTCACACATTTGCAACACGCACAACCAATTCTCTTCTCGCACGAACTGACCAAACACTCGCATGCACTTCTTCGTGATGTAGATCGGATGAAGGATTGGCTCTCGCGAAACTCAGTCTCGCCATTGGGTTCTGGAGCGTTAGCCGGTTCTGGACTGGTTCCCAATCCAGAAATTATCGCGGCCGACCTCGCCTTCCAAGGAGTAACTCGTAACAGTATTGATGCTGTCAGTGACCGCGACTTTGTTGCCGAAGCGCTCTTTATTTTCGCAATGCTAGGTGTGCATCTATCTCGTATCGGTGAAGAGTTCACTCTGTGGAATACCCAAGAATTTGGCTGGGTGACTTTGGATGACGCATTTTCAACCGGTTCTTCCATTATGCCTCAGAAGAAAAATCCAGATATTGCCGAGCTTGCCCGCGGAAAAGCGGGTCGGTTTATTGGAAATCTGACATCGTTGATGGTGGCGCTAAAGGGTCTGCCCTTCGCCTACAACCGCGATCTGCAGGAGGATAAAGAGCCAACCTTTGATTCAATCGAGGAATTGCTCATACTGTTGCCTGCTCTTCGGGGAATGATCGAGACGGCAACCTTCCACGGCTCCAAAATCTCTGAAGGTGTACTGAGCGGACATGCCTTGGCCACGGAGATCGCAGATTTTCTCGTTCGTGAACAAGCGCCGTTTGCCCAAGCCCACGAGATTTCTGGCCGTGCCGTCGCTCTGGCGGAGTCCAAGGGCATAGAAGTGCATGAATTATCCGACGCAGAATTGCTACTGATAGATAGTCGGCTCAACGGTTCACTCAGAGGTGCGCTATCAGCCGGTGCAGCCATCGAATCACGTGGATCTATAAATGGGACATCGACCAAGAGCGTTATCGCCCAATTGGGACAACTTGAGGCGAAAATTCGGGGCTATTCGGCTTGGATTGCCAGCGAGCGCAAACGCTTTTCGGGCATGATGGGCGCATGACTTCAGAACTTTTAGCTGACTT
>CAIMBV010000119.1 GCA_903839355.1 uncultured Actinomycetes bacterium | reverse complement strand
GGATGAACGTAGAACTCTTGAAGTAATTGGATTGCTCTTTGGGTATCTGGAGAGCGGGGGAACCGTGGTTGTCAGCACTAGAAATGAACATCTCATAAGCGCCGCGAATTTGATCATCAATCTTCGAAGTTAAATTTGCCTTTCAGGTACTCACAAGGAAAGCTGCCCGAGAAATCTGAACGCTCAGTCTATTTACACGTCAGAGGCTGAGTTCTACCCTTCAATAACTTCGAGCCAGATGACCCTCCGTCTGCGACGGAAGCCTCAATGAGGGGTCATTTATGAACCGGAATTCGAAAGCGCTGGTGGCAGGTCTTCTCATTGTGGGTGGTTTGGTGACCACCTCAAGTCAGAGTGCAATCGCATTAACTCCAGGTGCGGTGAAAGCTGGACTCGCCATCTGCGCCGCGGTCGACAAAACCGAGGCTTATGCGACGGCGTTTAGCAACCGAAAGAAGAGCAGTAACGCAGCAGCTGAAAAAGCCAAAACAATTGCGGCTATGGCGGTACTAAAAGGTGACTTACTGTCGGTGGCTTCCGCGTACAACTCCGCCTTACGTGCTGACCTCTCGTTTCAATCTTGGCAGGGAGCGCTATCGACTGTGCTCTCCTTCAATGGGGACAATGGCGAAGCAGTTGGTGCTGCCGCTTCCACGATCCATGGGTATTGCGCCAAACTCAAGAAGCGAAATTAGGCCTTGCTCATGTAAGCGCGCACAGTGAGTGGTGCAAATATCAGAACGATGACCAGCGCTCCAAGCAGCGAAAACCAGAAGTCGTGACCAATGGTTCCTGCACTCGCAAGCTGTCGAACCGCTCCGATAAGGAGTGAGACTGGGTTGGCGTTTACGAATGGTCGTAGCCAGTGCGGCATAGTCGCAACTGGCACGAAAGCATTCGAGAGAAATGTCAGTGGGAACAAGATCAAGATAGATACCCCTTGAACTCCGGCCGCACTTCTTGCGGTGACTCCGAAAAAGGCAAATATCCAAGAGATGCACCAGGCGAAGAAGATAACTAATAGGCCGCTAGCGAAAACACCAGAGATTCCATCCTCAGGACGCCAGCCGAGCAAATAACCCATTCCAAAGGTTAGGGTTACCGCGATGGCGTAGCGCACTGTATCTGCCAGGAGCGCGCCAGCGAGTGGAGCTATACGAGCAATCGGTAACGACTTGAAGCGATTAAATACACCCTTATCCATATCTTCGCGCAACTGCACTCCGGTTACTAGGGAAGCGGTCACCACCGTCTGAACCAAAATTCCAGGTATTAGAGTTGGAAGGTAGTTATGAACGTTTCCCGCGATTGCGCCTCCGAAAATAACCACAAACATTGAAGTGAAGAGAATTGGTTGCAAAGTTACGTCAAAGAATTGTTCCGGAGTACGTCGGAATTTGAGAAGTCCTCGGTAAGCCATGGTTAAAGAGTTGCTCATTACTTGGGCGGAGTTTGCATGATTTTTAAGTTGGCGTTTCTCCGCAGAGACAATTTGAGTTGTAGCCATAATTAATTTCCTTCCTCCATATTTTGAGCACCAGTTAGCGCCAGAAAGACTTCATCGAGCGATGGTTTTTGAACACTGACTTCGGCGAGGTGAAGACCAGAACTACGAAGCGAAATAAGTAGATCGGTAATGGAATCCGAATCGGTCATGGGAGCAGAAATATCTGTTGGACCCGTCTTGATTGCCGCGACTCTGAGTAGTTTTTCGACGAGTTCTTTAGCGGAATCGGCATCTTCTTCACTTTTTAGTCCCAAGTGAAGTGTTGTGACACCAGCGGCGGCTTTGAGCTCATCGGGAGTTCCTTCGATTATTACGCGACCATGATCGATCAGCGCAATTCGATCAGCAAGTTGATCGGCTTCCTCAAGGTATTGAGTAGTGAGAACGATGGTGGATCCTGTTTGCACCAACCGACGAATCGTCTCCCACAATTGATTGCGAGTGCGAGGATCCAAACCTGTCGTTGGTTCATCAAGAAAAATGAGTGGTGGTTGAACGATCAGACTGGCAGCTAGGTCTAGGCGTCGTCGCATTCCACCAGAAAATTTTCCTAGGGGTTTTCGAGCTGCATCTTGTAAGTCGAACTCCTCAAGAAGTTCATCGGCGCGCTTGGTCGCCGCTGCGTGGTTTAAACCGAGGAGGCGGCCAAAGATGACTAAATTTTCAGTGGCAGATAGCAGTTCATCAACCGTTGCCGATTGGCCGGTCACCCCGATGAGTTGCCTGACTACTTGAGGGTTGGCAAAAACATCATGACCGAAAATCTTGGCGCTTCCTCCGTCCGCATTTAAAAGTGTGGCAAGCATGTTTATAACTGTTGATTTGCCTGCGCCGTTAGGACCCAAAACCCCGTAGATCACACCTTGGGGGACGCTCAAGTCGACTCCATCAACGGCTCGGTTGTCGCCAAATACTTTGACAAGTCCGTGGGCCTCCACCGCCAATACTCGGGATTTTTCTTGATTCACATTTTTTCCTTAACATTGTTCAATGAATTTTGTTTAATTTAACAGTGTTAAAGAAAAAGGTCAACTATGCTGGTCGCGTGGCTAAACGATTTGATCCCGAGGCTTCAGAGGCGGAGTTAGAAGCCGTTCGGCAAGCGGTCAACGAACGTTTTGAGCGTGAGAAAGCCCGAATCAATAAGAGACTCGAAAAGCAACTCGCTCAAGTCAATGGCGGGCTTAATAATCGTCAAGAAGCCATCATTGCCGCCGCCCTCGAACTGCTGGGTAATTACGGCCTAAGCGACCTTTCTCTCCGGGATATCGCCAAGAAGATGGATCTTCGGGCCCCTGCTTTATATTGGTATTTCAAGAATAAGGCCGAACTTGTTGATTACATGGCCGAAGCAATCTTGAGCAAAGAGTTTTCAGAAGAAAAGGTTCGTGAAGCGGATCAATCTTGGCAGGACTGGTTAGCCGCTTACATGTTGAAACTCCGTAAAGCAATGTTGGCATTTCCAGATGGTGGACGGGTTGTAGCAGGCGCACATTTGAGTCCCACGAAAACTTTGGCGCAAATATTTGAAGATGGCCAAAGTTCACTCATTTCTAGTGGGCTTGAAGAGGAGCATGCTTTTTATACTTTGATGACGGCAATTCAATTTACCTTTGGTTTTGTAATCGAGGAGCAGTCGGGTCCAAAAGAGGATGGAATTAGACCAGAATTTCAGAAAGTTATGGATACCAACTATCCAAACTTGGCAGCAGTTGTCAGGAAGTTTCAGGCGACCCCTGCGGCTCGAGAGCGGGCGTTCATATACGGGATCGATTTAATTATTAAAGGCGCGGAGCAGGCATGATCGGAGAGCGAATGAATCCCAGAGTCAACGTCTTCATGAAGAAAGAACTCAAGTGGCATGATGAGTATGAGCTCTTGCGCGAAATATCACTGGCAACTGGACTCACCGAAGATCTCAAATGGGGACAGCCCTGCTACACGCTCAACGAAAAGAATGTCTTCTTGTTGCATGCCTTTAAGGAATATATCGCGGTCTTCTTTCATAAAGGCGTGATCATGAAAGATCCCAAAGGGATCTTGATTCAGCAGACTCCCAATGTGCAGGCCGGTCGACAATTACGTTTTAAGAACTTGGAAGAGATCGTAAAAGCTAAAAAGGTAATCAAGGCTTACATGGCAGAGGCGATTGCGGTTGAAGAGGCGGGGATTGAAGTCCCTATGAAGAAAGCTGCACCAGTTGAACTTCCTGCAGATATTGCAGCAACCATGAAGAAGATTCCTGGACTGACTGTTGCCTTTAAGAAGTTAACTCCAAGTTGCCAACGCGAATACATGATGTACTTTGATGGAGCCAAGAAAGCCGAAACTCGTGTATCGCGGGTGGAGAAATATGCCGAGAAGATTCTCGCCGGCAAACGCATGAACAATTAGGGACTGGTGCTTACATGAAGTCACAACCACATCTTCCTTCTGGCTGGAACACCTCGCGCATTTCAGATCAGACGGGGCATCGTTATTTAATTACTGGTGCCAATAGTGGATTGGGCCTTGAAACCGCAAAGGCGCTTACTGCTAAAGGCGCACACGTAACGATCACCGCTCGTAGCGAAGTTAAAGGTGCGACCGCTATGGCGGAGAGCGGCGCTCAAGAATTGATTCTTATGGATTTGGCTGATCTCGCATCGATTCGCGCTGCCGCAGCAAAAGTGACGGAACCTTATGATGTGGTCTTCTTGAATGCCGGGATCATGGTTCCACCATTTTCCAAGACGGTCGATGGATTTGAATCGCAGATGGGTACCAATCATCTTGTTCACTTCGCATTCGCAGGGCTGATTGAGCGGTATGTCACCAAGCGCTGGGTGGTTACCTCAAGTTTTGCCCATCGACTCGGTAACTTTGGTGATCGCTCCAGAGAGACGATCAAAAATCG
>CAIMBV010000118.1 GCA_903839355.1 uncultured Actinomycetes bacterium | reverse complement strand
TTATTGAGTGGGGCACCGGGTTCGTAGAGCGTCTCGATCAAGAGTTTATAGAAATCGATATTGAGTTTGGTCAATCGGAGAACGAGCGTTCTGTGCAGATAAAGGGCCTCGAAATATGACCACAATATTGGCCATTGATACCTCAACTGATCGCACAACTGTGGGGCTTGTTGTTGACGGCGTTAGCGCTTCTGAGCTTCATCATGACGATCCATTAGCGCATGGCGAAGTACTACCCAAGCTGGTTAATCAAATTTTGGAGAGCGATCCCCACATTGATGTTGTTGCGATTGGAATGGGACCTGGGCCGTTTACTGGGTTAAGAGTTGGAATTGCATTTGGCCAGGCTTTTGCGTTAGCTAAAGGAATTCCTTGGGTAGGTGTCTCATCGCTCGCCGCCATGGCGCATGTACACGACGATAAAGAATTCATTGTGGCAATTGATGCAAGGCGACGTGAGTTATTTTGTGAACACTACCTTGATGGAAAACTCTATGCCCCATCGCGAACTTTACAGAAGGAAGAGTTGGAAGGGTTTTCGATTCAAATTTACAAAGAGCCTCCTACATCACTAGCAATAGCTCAACTCGCAACAACTTCACTCTCGGTTCTTGAACCAATTTATGTACGTAAACCAGATGCATACCCTGCGCCTAAGGGAGTGAAATTTCGGCCATGGACTCACATTGATTTAGTCAGCATTTACGCGCTGGAGAAATCCATCTATTTAGATGATCCATGGAGCTTGGGACAATTTAAAGAGGAGTTCTCCGGCTCCGGCAGGCAATACCTAGTGGCGGAATTTGAAGGCAAAGTTGTTGGTTATGCCGGGATTATGTCGGCCGGGGATGTCACAGATATTTTGACTTTGACTGTTGCTCCAGAGTTTAGGCGCCGAGGAATTGCCCGAGAATTTCTTAAGCGAATGATCGATTGGTCTCGCAACCAAAAGGTTGAGGCGATGATGTTGGAAATGCGGGTTGGTAATGCGGAGGCAGAACCTCTCTATCTTGCCAATGGTTTTAGAAAGATCGCCGAACGCGCCGACTATTACGGTCCGGGATTGACTGCAGTGGTAATGCGTAAGGAGCTACGAAAATGAGTAGCCAACCTCTTGTACTAGGAATTGAGACCTCGTGCGATGAAACCTCAGTCGGAATTGTCCGCGGTCGCACCCTTCTAGCAAATGTGATCTCATCCAGCGTTGAAGAGCATGCTCGCTTTGGTGGAGTGGTGCCGGAGATCGCAAGTCGTGCACATCTAGAGGCGATGCCAAACGTTATTGCGCAAGCGTTAGAGGCTGCACAAGTATCTCTAAGAGATCTCGATGCAATTGGAGTTACAGCAGGACCTGGTCTCATAGGAGCTTTACTTGTAGGAACAAGCGCAGCGCATGGTCTGGCTCTCGCTCTTGATAAGCCGTTATATGGTGTCAATCATCTCTCATCACACATCGCAGTTGATGCGTTAGATGAATCCAAACCTCTAACTCCAGCTATCGGACTACTAGTGAGTGGTGGGCATAGTTCGATTATTGAAGTTCAAGATATGGCTCGTGGAGTGAGAGTGCTTGGGGGAACAATCGATGATGCGGCGGGGGAGGCCTTCGACAAAATAGCTCGCATCTTGGAATTGGATTTTCCAGGAGGACCTGCCATAGATCGATTGGCCCGCGATGGCGATCCCAACTCAATTAATTTTCCGCGCGGCCTTGCCGACTCTGAGTATGACTTTTCATTTAGCGGGCTAAAGACAGCGGTCTCACGGTATCTGCAGCAGACACCCCAGGCTCATCGCGCAGATGTGGCCGCCTCTTTCCAGGAGGCCATCGTTGATGTGCTTCTTACAAAGGCTCTTAAGGCATGTGCCGAGACCGGGCTTGAAACCTTGATCATTGCCGGGGGAGTGGCCGCGAACTCCAGGCTGAGGACAGAGGCACTCGCCCGCACTCAGGCGGCCAAGATCGAGCTGCGGACCCCGCCTATCGGCCTCTGCACCGATAACGGGGCGATGGTGGCTGCCCTGACCTCACTCGCAGTCAGTGCGGGAGTTGCCCCCAGCACGGTCGGATTTTCCACCCTTTCCACCGTTCCGCTTGACCAGCCGGTCTGGCTCTAGCGCGAGTAGAGCCGTATTCCGGCCTAAATCACCATCCCACCCCTTTGAATTGGTTTGAATTGGAAGCAACCTGCCCCTTTCGCTAGAGTTTGGTTAGCACTCGCCCTAGGTGAGTGATAATCATTAATGACGATTATTGAAGATTCTTAAAGGGAGATAACAGACATGGCAAAGATGATCGCCTTCAACGAAGAGGCACGCCGCGGCTTGGAGCGGGGAATGAATACGCTCGCCGACGCCGTCAAAGTAACCCTTGGACCCCGCGGTCGCAATGTAGTTCTGGAGAAGAAGTGGGGCGCCCCAACAATCACCAATGACGGTGTATCCATCGCCAAGGAGATTGATCTAGATGATCCCTGGGAGAAGATTGGTGCCGAGCTCGTTAAAGAAGTTGCTAAGAAGACAGATGATGTAGCGGGCGACGGAACAACAACAGCTACCGTCTTGGCTCAAGCACTTGTGCGCGAAGGACTTCGTAACGTTGCAGCTGGCGCAAACCCAATGGCGCTTAAGCGTGGAATTGAGAAAGCTGTTGAAGCAATCTCTGCTGAGTTGAGCAAGATGGCTAAGAACGTTGATACCAAAGAACAGATTGCAGCGACCGCATCAATCTCCGCTGCTGATGCAACTATCGGCGAGATGATCGCTGAAGCGATGGATAAGGTCGGCAAAGAGGGCGTAATCACCGTCGAAGAGAGCAACACCTTTGGACTTGAGCTAGAGCTCACCGAGGGAATGCGCTTTGATAAAGGTTATATCTCGCCATATTTCACGACCGATTCAGATCGCATGGAAGCAGTTCTAGAAGATCCATACATTTTGATCGCCAACTCTAAGATCGCAAATATCAAAGACCTCCTTCCAATCCTTGAGAAGGTTATGCAATCTGGTAAGCCGCTATTGATCCTGGCCGAGGATGTAGAGGGTGAAGCACTCGCAACTTTGGTTGTTAATAAGATCCGCGGAACTTTCCGCTCTGCCGCGGTTAAGGCACCTGGCTTTGGTGATCGCCGCAAGGCAATGTTGCACGACATCGCAATTCTCACCGGCGGAACTGTGATCTCAGAAGAAGTTGGTTTGAAGCTTGAGGCTGCAACCATGGATCTTCTTGGTCACGCCCGCAAGGTTGTTATTGCCAAGGAAGAGACAACAATCGTTGAAGGTTCTGGAGATGCCGAGCAGATCAAGGGCCGCGTAAATCAAATTCGTGCCGAGATCGAGAAGAGCGATTCAGATTACGACCGTGAGAAGTTGCAGGAGCGTCTGGCAAAGCTTGCTGGTGGCGTTGCAGTCATTAAAGCTGGAGCAGCCACTGAAGTTGAACTCAAAGAGCGTAAGCACCGTATTGAAGATGCAGTACGTAATGCAAAGGCCGCAGTGGAAGAAGGAATCGTTGCCGGAGGTGGCGTGGCGCTACTTCAGGCTGGCAAAGCCGCGCTTCTTAACCTCAAACTAACTGGCGATGAGGCTACCGGAGCTCGCATTGTTGAGTTTGGTATTGAAGCACCTCTCAAGCAGATTGCTATCAACGCTGGACTCGAAGGTGGAGTCGTGGTTGAGAAAGTTCGCAATCTTGAGTCAGGATTTGGACTCAATGCCGCAACCGGTGAGTATGTAGATATGATCAAGGCTGGCATCATCGATCCTGCCAAGGTCACGCGATCTGCACTTCAAAATGCTGCATCTATCGCGGCTCTCTTCCTCACCACAGAGGCAGTGGTCACCGATAAGCCTGAAGCTAAGGCTGTTGGTGCAAATAATCCTGCTGCAGATATGGACTTCTAGTAGTTCATCAGTGCTTAAAACGGCCTCCCAATTTTCTTGGGGGGCCGTTTCGCATTACCCTAGCCTCATGACCGACACATTTAACGCGCTGGAATTAGCGCGCGGCGCTGCGCTGGAAGATGCGCGCGACCCTAAATTTGTGGGCGGGCTTGTCTCGATCGATCAAGAGGATGAGCGAATTGCTACCTACCTTTTTGAATCATCTCTTCCAGGATATGCAGGATGGCGTTGGGCTGTCACGGTAATAAGAGTTGATGAGCTTTCACCTGTAACTATCGCGGATGTCGTCTTGCTTCCCGGAGCCGAGTCGCTACTTGCCCCAGAGTGGATTCCATACAAGGATCGCATTGAACCCGGAGATGTTGGAGTCGGGGATATTGTTCCAACCTCATCGGATGATCTGCGTTTGGTTCCTGGATTTGATGCTTTGCCGGGAGATGAAGATCTGGAACTCGCGGAACAATTTGAACTCGGATTGGGTCGCGCTCGCGTGCTATCAATTGTTGGCCGCGATGCTGCAAGCAAGCGTTGGTACGAAGGGGATAGAGGTCCAAATACCCCGATTGCACAATATGCACCTTTGCCATGTTCT
>CAIMBV010000117.1 GCA_903839355.1 uncultured Actinomycetes bacterium | reverse complement strand
CGGCCGAATTACCTGCCGAGGTCAAGGATCAAATTAGTCATCGTGGCCTGGCACTTCAGGCGATGCTTCCGGAGTTGGTAAAGCTCCTATAAGAAGTACTGATTGATCTTTCACCCGCCAATAGTTTCAAGAGCCAAAGAGTGTATGAATTGCCCAATTGTTCAAATTATCTAAGGTACCATTTTGGCATTAGCACTACCCGCTCTGATCAGATACGCGATCACATTTAACCGAGGAGTCACCCGTGGCAGTCAAAAAGACCGCTAAGAAGGCAACCGCGAAGAAGGCACCAGCCAAGAAGGTCGCTGCCAAGAAGGCAACAGTTAAGAAGGCAGTCGCAAAGAAAGCTGTGGCAAAGAAAGCCGTAGCGAAAAAGTCGGTAGCTAAGAAGGCTCCTGTTAAGAAAGTTGCTGCCAAGAAAGCACCAGCCAAGAAAGTTGCTGCCAAGAAAGCACCAGCCAAGCGGACTCCTGCTAAAAAGAGCGTGGCCGAGCAGACCCCAACCCGAATTGTTATTCCGGCCGTATCCACCTTCACTCCATCTAGCGCTGTAGAGCAAGCACCAGCAGTTGTAACAATCGACTCAAAGCCACCTGCACCGGTCGTCACTACAGCTCCAGCAACGGGTCCAACCCCGATTGAAAAGTCATCGTCTCGCGTCGTTCTCTGGGTAGTAGTGGGTGTTGTCCTCATTGCAATCTTGGTTGTCGCTCGTAATCACAAGGCTTCATCGAGTACGCCGACAACCACTCCAACTCCTGTCGCAAGCGCCGCGAGCACTCCAACTGATACATCTTCTCCAACGGATATGACGACCGCTTCGGCTGCACCAAGTTCTGCCGCAAGTTCCGCTACAACGCCTGCGGCCACATCAACCACGGCTCCTGCTAGCGATCTTGCTCCGGTTGGAATTGTTGCCCATTACAACGCAACTGGTGCCACCATCTACTGGTATCCAGCAGATAAGAACAATGCACCAACTACATACAACATCGAGACTGCATCCGATGGCGGGGCCTTCAAGTTGATTGCAACAGTTCCTGCAACTCAACTGACACTCAATGTCACCGAGACGAGTAGCGATGGCTGGACCTCATTTAAGATCTCTGCTGTCTATGCCGATGGAAATACTGTTGCAGGAAAAGTCTTTGGTCTTCCAGGCCAATACAACTAGCGCAACTATTTTTCCTTGAGGTTTATTTAGGGGTTTATTGAGGGAGCTTTAAGAGCTTCCAAAATAGCGTTGACATAAACATCGCCTCCAGCGTCGCTCAGATGCACTCCATCTGGCGCAAAATATTCTGGATGACCCGCTGAGATTGTGGCCCAATCGATCAATTGAGCTTGCGGGTAATCGGCGATAACTTTTTGGATTAGCTGGTCGTTATCCTCTTTCCAGGCCCTTGGAACCGCGGTATTTACAACGATCATCTTGGGTTGGTTCTTGAGTAAATCAAAGAGGGTGCGCACATCACTTTCGACGAGTCGATTGTTGTTACCCAAATCGAAGATGACCGGCGAATTTTCCATTCCCACACGATCACTTTGTACGACTTGAATTAACTCACCGATCTGCCTGCCTACCCGAGCATTAATGAGCGCAATAGGGAAGTGGCTCTGTAGTTTGGCGCGAATTCCAAGAATGATTGAATCTCCTGTAACCCAGAGCCCAGATTTCGGTGCCGGTGTCGCCGCCTGGCTTGTACCAACTGAGGGTGAAATCGTGGGAGTTGAACGAACTACGAGAGATGTTTCTATCTTGGGAGTTTGCGAACTCTCATGAAGAGCGGCCCAAGAAGCTCCAGATGTTGAGAGTAGGAGTGCTATTGCTCCTAGTGCGACCCACGTTTTCTCGCGCCGTTGCACCGAACGAGTGCGGTATTTCATTCCGCGGAACCAATTGGAAAGTCGACCACGACGAATAGGAATTTCGATCCAACGCAGTGAGATATCGGCGAGAGCAACAACGACAAGGATTCTGGCGGAGTTGATTGCCCAATTAGCTCCAGCTAGGTCCACATTCGGTCT
>CAIMBV010000116.1 GCA_903839355.1 uncultured Actinomycetes bacterium | reverse complement strand
TCTCCGCCGCGTCAGCAGAGTTGTTGGTACACACAGGTAAGGCGATTGTCTTTCATGGGTATGAAGATATGCGCTCGCGCATCGACGACGAGAATCTAGATATCACCAAAGATTCAATTTTAATTCTCAATAATTGTGGTCCCGTGGGAGTGCCAGGAATGCCAGAGTGGGGAATGATTCCAATTCCCAAGCGGCTCCTTTCTCAAGGGGTGACCGACATGGTTCGGATTTCCGATGCTCGCATGAGTGGAACATCGTTTGGGACTTGCATTCTTCACGTTTCACCTGAATCTGCGGTGGGCGGACCGCTTGGAATTGTGCGTGATGGTGATGTGATTGAGGTCGATGTTCCGGCAGGAAAATTGGATCTACTGATAGATGAGGCTGAGCGGAGCGCACGCATTCGCGGTTGGAAAGCGCCCACCTCAGCTCATCTGCGCGGTTGGCCCGCTCTTTATCAGCAACACGTCCTACAAGCAGATCAAGGCTGCGATCTAGATTTCCTACGTCCTACCTCACCGCAGGCTCGTAGGTTTGTTCCGCCAGTTGTTGGAAGGTCATGATGACTTTGCCACTGTCGCCACAAAGTTCAACAACTGCTACTACAGGAGGAAAAATGCGAAACAAAAAGATCCTGGTGGGCGTCTTAGCTGCGGCTTTGTCGTTTACTGGAATTGGCTTGACCGCTCCAACCGCAAATGCCAGTGGAACCGTGATCACCATTTGGCATAATCTAGGTACGACTCAGAACGCGACCGCTGTGCAGGGTCTCACCGATGCGTATACAAAGTTGCATCCTGATGTCACCTTCAAATTAGTTAGCCAACCTGCTGACAATTACTTTGCACTGCTTCAAGCAGCTGCGATCTCCAAGAAGGGTCCAGATCTTGCCCTCATGTGGACTGGTCTCTTCGCCCTGCAGTACAAGAGTTACCTGCAGAATCTCAAGGGAACTGTTCCAGCATCTGCCCTCGCAAATGTCGGATCCCTCAACTGGTCCTCACCTAACTTTGATGCAGCAAATGGTCCATATGTAATGCCATTTGATCGCCAGTTCTACATCGGCTTCTACAACAAAGCCCTCTTCGCAAAAGCAGGCGTGACTTCGGTTCCAAAGACTTGGGATCAACTTTATGCTGCTTGCACAAAGTTGAAGAGTTCTGGTGTAACACCAATCGTTTACGGTAATGGTGGCCAGAGTCTTGGAGCCTTGTACTACCCATGGTATGACGCGAGTTATATTGCCATCGGTCAAGGTCCTACAGGTATGAAAGATCTCTATTCCGGAGCTAATCAGTGGAACTCAGCAGCAAACATCGCTTCATACACAAAGTATGCAAAGTTGAAGAGCTCGGGTTGCACCAACTCAGACGTCCTCACCAAGACCAACAACTTGGATGACTTCCTCGGTGGGAAAGCCGCAATGATCATCGATGGAACATGGGATACGCAAAAGTTCACCGACAAGCTCGGTACTAACGTTGCTGCATTCGTTCCACCATTCTCAGATAAGCCAATCAATGGAGTCGTTGAATT
>CAIMBV010000115.1 GCA_903839355.1 uncultured Actinomycetes bacterium | reverse complement strand
CCCCAAAACCCCAAAACCCCACTGTGTTTGAAGACACAATAATTGTTAATAATTCAAATATTTCAAAAATGGCTTTTCATAGCAACGCTACCTTCCAGCTGAGCAACAGCCGACTCCCCGACTACAACACCTCCTCATCGAAGTCAAATCTCAGCCTGGACCAGAACCAAGGAAAGAGGTTTTACAACTACGCCCCCCCACAAATTGGGAGCTCCCAAAACCCAGGTGATAAAGGGAATATTTCCGGCATCGAGTCAGGCTCATACTCTTTGAAGAGCCAGTATGCATTTGAAAAGCTCAATGAGAAGGAAAGAGACCTTTTTGAAGAGTACCAAAAGAGGATCAACGAGTCAATCTAGAGGCAGACACAGCCTCAAGTGTCCTAGGTTACCATGGCGTAGGTACAGAGACAAGAGGCCTTTACTCCCAGCACACAGCAAGTGCCTTCAAGCATCCTGAATACTGCCGTGAAACAGCTGCAAAGTGATGCATCAAAGAGTCTGACTGACACCTTGCAAAGCACTACTCAACTATTCTAGGTCCCTCAAAGGATATTGAACCCTATAGTCTTCAACACTTCGATGGCAGTGACGCCTTCAGGACACTATAGTGTGATTGGAAAAGGTGACTCCCTTGCAAGTGATGACAAGGAGAGTTCCGTTGAGAGAGCACCTGGAGGCAATCGCATCCTAAATGACGCTGCCTTCGGTGAAAACAAGAAGTAACTTACCTTTTACAAGGAGCCAACACCAAAGAAAGAGGAGATCAGACCATATGAGAGTAGCAATGCCTTCTCACTGCACATGTAGCCACCTCATGTACAAACGCAAAAGGCGATCAACAGAGATCTCTTAGACTTCAGTAGTGTTTCGAGCCGTTCAAACTTTGGGCACACTTCCGATTAGATCAACTCAAGCTTAGTCCTAAACTCATCTGTCCCTCTTTCAGATAACAGACAGCAGTTGAACTATCGCACAAACCCCACCTAACCCCTTATCATCGAGAACTACCGGCCTTAGACTGGGTATGACCTGCATCAGCCCTTGCTCATACCAACCTACCACGAGATAGATGACATCTAAGCCCACCCTGAGTGTTTCAATCTTTAAGTTAACAGTGCGGAAAGGTCCAGACAAGCCTACTCCTAGAACAAGTATTCGACTAATCAACCATCATCCAATGCTTACCAGCAGTCCTTCATGCCCCAAGAGAGCTCCTTCCAACACCAATAGCAGGACCCCCTCATGAAAACTCAGAACAGCGACCTATAAGTGATTGGCGTATCAAAGGCAACACATCTCACAGAGGGTGATGAGCCTTCGCGAAAACCAGATGTGAAGCCTCCGAAACTAAACAGCAAGCTCGTCCAGAAGAAAAAGTCCTAGAAAGAGAACCAAAATCCCCAAACATCAGAGAGGCGGTCGACTAGGAATGAGCGAACGGCTGGCACATCTCTATGCAGCAGCACTAAAAACAATGCGAGCAGGTAGGGGATGAGTAAGAGCTTCAGCAAGCAGTCTGAGTAGAAGAGAAAACCTCGAGAGGAGAACTCTGACCTCAAGTTCTCGGCTGAGAGGAATGAGAACTAGGGGCGATCACGATCAAAAAGCTTTGAGCTCACTAAAAGGTCAGATTCAAGAAGCAACAGCGCCTTGCGGAGGACGCCTAAGATCACGAACGAATCTGTCGAGAAGGAGCTCTCAAGCTACTTTTAGAAGAAGTTCAGTGAAAGCATGGCTCATGAGAGGAATCTACAAGACAAGATAGAGTTCATTAGAAGGATATACCTGAACCACAATCACGATGGACAACTGTCTGACATGCAGAAGCAGCATCTTAGAGATCTAAGCATTGACAAGGCACCACCCTCACGCAGTGCTTCTAGAGAGAGGAAGCCTCTAGGCATCAGAGGTCAAATGAGGAAGAGCTCGGCAAGCCGTAGTCGTTCATAATAAAGAGCCTCAATCAAGCCTCACCTAGTGCAATAGAATAGGAAGAAGTTCAAGCCGAGTCAATGCGCCTTGACCAAGAACTCATCCTCTACCAAATCATTAGCCAAAGCCCCTAAAGTTAAAAGCGTGCCATTTTCGGAAAGCAAAGCTGCGAAGAAGACTGAGGCTACACCAAGTCTTTCGGCCGCTTTGGCCAGCATAGATAAGCTTCTGAAGCTTCTCGGTGATCATTGCAAAGTGTGCCCGTAGTTCGCAGAAGAATTCGAAAAACTTAAGCTCTGATTACATCGTAATATGTTCTCTAGATACATGAAGTAGAGTGGGGTTTTGGGGTTTTGGGG
>CAIMBV010000114.1 GCA_903839355.1 uncultured Actinomycetes bacterium | reverse complement strand
CGATGGTCTCGTAGACGTGATCCAATCCCCCAAGCATCTTGGCGTGAGCGTGGTTGATGGGTGTATCTACCCAACCAGGGCAGATTGCATTGCAACGAATTCCAAGCTTGGCATAGTCAAGTGCAATACCGCGAGTGAACATAACGATCGCACCCTTTGAGGCGGAATAAACACTGAGGAATGGTTCAGAGACCAATCCATTAACGCTCGACATATTTACGATGGAGCCGTTACCGGTCTTTAGCATATAAGGGATCGAGGCCCTTGTTAGAAACATCGCGCCTTTAACATTCACATTGAGTGTGCGATCAATAGTCTCATTTGTAACTTCATGAAATACACCTGGGAGATTGACGCCCGCATTGTTCACCAAAATATCGATGCTGCCATGATCGCGGACAGTTTGATCTACTAACGCCGTGCATGCAGTTGAGTCTGAAATGTCTATCGCGGCATGACTTGCTTTTCCACCAGTTGCAGTTATTGAATCTGCTGTGGCCTTAGCAGCGGCTTCATTTATGTCAGCACAGACTACAAATGCACCCTCTTCTGCCAGTCGAACCGCACTTGCTTGACCTATTCCAGAACCTGCACCAGTAACTATTGCGACTCGACCTGCTACACGACCTGACATTCTCAGCTCCTAATCAAAGAGAAAAAAATTCACCCGCCAACCTTTCGGGCTGACGGGTGAATTCTACTTAGTACGTGCTATTGCTGATCGATAGTACGGATAGGGCCCTTGAAGTGGTTCTTAGCTCCAGCGAACCACCAGATGAGCGCTCCACCGAGAATCACGATGACGGCAACTGGGGTGTAGTTGAAGCTAACCAAAGAGAATCCCTTGCGGAACGGAATAGCAGTTGGAGTAGCTGGCAAGATGAAGTAGATAGAAACAATTGCTACTTCAAGTACTGCAAGCGGTGCGATCCAACGCCAATGACGACCCAGATTCCAATCACCCTGAACGAACTTATCGCCCATTCGCCAACGCAAGAAGATAGGAATTGCGAAGGCGGTGAAGAGTCCGATAACCGTAATAGAAGTTACGGCGAAGAACGCTACTGGATATCCAGGAACTCCCTTTGGAGAGTACAGCGCAGGAAGCGTAATAATCAGTGCAGCTATGGCTAGGCCAATAGCAGCGTTAGAAGGATTACGGTTCTTATCAAGCTTCGAGAAGAACTTATTACCAGGGACTGCCTTGTCGCGAGAGAAGGCGAAGAGCATGCGTGACCCTGCAGTTACACAAGACATTCCACAGAGGAACTGTCCAACGCAACTGATAATCACAACAAGCTTTGTCCAGATTCCAAGTCCGAGGACTGTGAATATAAGAGCGCCAGAAGATCCGCCGCCCTTCGTGATGGCTTGCTCTTCTGGGCCGACTACAGCAAAGAGCATTGCAAGAAGCATGACCCAACCCGCAACGCCAGAGTAGACGATTGACTTCCAGATGCCCTTTGCAGCTTCGGTTGAAGCTCCACCTGTTTCTTCAGAGACGTGGGCAGATGCATCAAAGCCGGTAAGGGTGTACTGCGAGAGCAAGAAACCGAGTGGGAAGATGTACCACCAGAACTTGCCGTTGCCAGTGCCAAATCCACCATTGTTAATGTGGTGAGCAAAGACCCAAGAGGCACTTGCATGATGCTTTGGAACAAAAATGAAGATAACGATGATGAGCGCTACGCCAAAGACGTGCCACCAAACGTTGACACCCTGGAATTGGTGAATCAATTTTGCGCCCCACACGTTGATGATTACGTGTGAAAGCAAGATCAAGAAGAAGAGGAAGAATGTCTGCTTTAGGTTGGTTGGATTGAACCACTTCCAATATTGCGCAGCAGCATTCTGAGCGAAGAGAGCTAGACCGAAGTCCACACCCGCAGTTACCGCAATCAAGCCCATGAGGTTGAGCCAGCCGGTGATCCAGCCATGAATTGGCTTACCCAACCGGAGAGACCAGTAATAAATTCCGCCTGCGGTAGGCATAGCGGAGACAAGCTCGGCCATTGAGAGTCCGACCAGCGTTACGAAGATTGCAACGAGTGGCCAGCCGATTGCGATAGCCACCGGGCCACCGTTATTCCATGCCTGTCCAAAGGTTGTGAAGCAACCCGAGAGAATCGAAATAATTGAGAAAGAGATTGCAAAGTTGTTAAAGCCTGACCACTTACGATCAAACTCTTGTTTGTAACCGAGTTCGGCTAACTTTTTCGCATCTGCGTCAAGAGAACTACTCATATTGTTGCGTCCCATCCGTTAGGTCGGTGATCCGAATTCCGGGCAACGCCAGGGGCGCGACTGCCGCGGATTGAACAGAAGTGTGCCTTGTCACACATCAATTTGGAAGGGAACTCGGCGGGTTTTCACAGAGATTTTTTTGAGTTCATCTTCTCCGTCTAGCCTATTGTGCGCTCCATTTACCCCTAGTAGCCTCACGGCATTCACCCATTCGAACGCAGCCGTTCGATCTATCGGAGGTATTTG
>CAIMBV010000113.1 GCA_903839355.1 uncultured Actinomycetes bacterium | reverse complement strand
GTTACGAGTGCAACTCGACCGCTCTGCTCCCCCTCGAAGTTACTTGTTGAAGACATACGGCACCTTTCCCTTTACATCTGTCTTGATCGTGAAGAGAGCACCTGCAAGTTCATGCTCATCATGCCAACCATTATCACCTGTTGCGGTTGTTACTACTAGATTCGTGAGGTCTTCTCTCCCAAAGGCACAACTAGAGACAAATCGCACCGGAAAATCAATCACCTGCACCAATGAAAAATCAGGTGAGTAACGTTTAATACAACTTCCATTCCAAAAGGCGATCCAGATTCCGCCTTCACTATCAACGGTCATACCGTCGGGGTACTGCTCGGCCGCTGGATCGAGAGTTAGGACTGCGCGCTGATTGGAAATTTCTCCGTCAACGTAATCAAAGGCAAATAGAGTCAGCGCCACGGTATCTATCAGGTAGAAGATTGAACCGTCTGGGCTCCAATCCATCCCATTGCTCAAGCCCATGCCAGATAAGACTCGTCGCATCTTGGTGCCATCCGCGCTCAATCTATGTAGACCTATCCGATCGCTCGTGGCTCCATACGCGCTCGTTCCGATCCACACCTCACCGCAAGGACCAACTTTGGCATCGTTCCAACGCATCGGAATTGGATCAGGTGAACCATCTGCTTCTAGGCGACCAGGGAGCCTCGTGATCGAGCCATCTGCATTTAACAGATCGGGGCCGTTGGCAGTACCTAATAGCCATCCCCCATTTTTTCTGGGGAGAACAAAACTGACATGTTCTGAAGTCATGAATTCACCGGATGAACCGCTCACCAGATCGCGCCACAGAACTTTGTTGTTCAATATATCAACCCAATGCACTATGTCATGGGCAGAACCTGTTACTACGGGACTTTCGCCAACATGACATTTACGAAGATCTATCGCAGTTGGCTTCACGAACTTCGCGCTCTCTTTGGATCTGCCACGACTATAACCTGGGATCCACATGAATCTTGGGGCCGGGTTTGGCATCTGGACTTCGATTTCCTTTAAGTCGATCCGCTACCTCGCTGAACCCAATGACTTCGCTAATGAGCCGCTCTGGATTTACTGCGCCCGATGCAAAATAATCAATCGCTCCTTGCAGACCAGGAGATGCTGACAAGATTCCAACGATTGTGACATCTTGAAGCACAGCAATCTTTGTATCGATCAAACTTGGAGCTTCAGAGAGCCCGATCAATACGACTCTTCCGCCTGGTAATACTTTTTGTAATGCAAGCGATGGCATCTCTGAATCACTTGACGCATCGATAACTGCATCATATTCGCGAATCGAGTTGCCCTTTACTTCTTCGATCGTATGCGTGTGCAATACCCCAATCTGGCTCGCAAGATCTAACGCGGATTGCCTGGAGCCAGCTACATGAACCTCTAGATTCTTGGCCAGCGCAAATTGCGCTGCAAGCAGACCAATAGTTCCAGCACCAAGAATCAAAAGTTTTTGATTTTCACCAAGCCCGCTGGCTTCAACACAGCGCAGAGAATTTCCGGCAGGTTCAATCATGGCTGCTGCGGCGACTGAGATAGATTCAGGAACCTCGAAGGCGAATCTCTCCGGGATAAGCATCTGCTCTGCAAGCGCCCCACCCCAACCATCGGTTATACCCAGCTCAATTCGCTCATCGCACAAGTAGGTCTTACCCGACGCACACCTGACGCATAGCCCACACCCAAGCATGGTGTCACCCGTGACTCGCTTGCCGATCCATTCAGAGCTCACACCCACCCCAACTGCAGAAACAATGCCGGTCCACTCATGCCCAAGTTGCACAGGGAAGGTGGTTCGACCAGATTGAAAATAGGCCATCTCGCCAGTAAATAATTCGACGTCGGTCCCACAGATTCCGACCCTTTCGACATCTAAAAGAATTTCACCGACTCCGGGCGAAAGGTCTGGCACTTCTTGAATCTCTACCGTATTCGGTGAAACCACTCGTAAAGCGCGCACGCAGTTCCCTTCACGGTCGAGGTGTAACAAGATCGCAATGCTATAGTTTTCTAAATGCTAATGCTTGGTTCCAACTAATGGAATAGTGAGTGAGCGGTGATGAGTGAGTTAAGAAGCCAAGGTTGGTACGGCGGTAATGATCGAAACTCCTATATACACCGCGCTTGGATGCGCCGGGGACTTCCCGATGATGCCTTTGATGGCACAAAGCCACACATTGCAATTGCTAATACCGCGTCTGACTTAACTCCATGCAACATGCACCTCAATGAGGTTTCCGAATACGTCCAAAAAGGAATTTGGGAAGCTGGTGGTATTCCACTTAATCTTCCTGTGGTCTCCCCCGGCGAAACACAAGTCAAGCCAACCGCGATGCTCTGGCGCAATATGGCCGCAATGGCTATTGAAGAGATGCTGCGCGCAAATCCCATCGACGGTGTTGTTCTATTAGGTGGGTGCGACAAGACAATTCCAGCGCTCCTCATGGCGGCGGCTTCAGTCGATATTCCCGCGATTGTTGTTCCTGGTGGCCCTATGCTCACCGGAACGTTTAAAGGTCAACCACTTGGTTGCGGCACCGATGTATGGCGCTTAAGCGAAGAAGTTCGAAGTGGTGAACTCTCCAATCAAGAATTTATTAAGTCACAATCATCCATGATTCGAAGCAAGGGCCATTGCAACACAATGGGCACTGCTTCGACAATGGCTGTTATCGCCGAAACGCTAGGAATGACCATCCCTGGATTTGCAGGCACACCTGCAGCAGATGCTCGCTTACTTTCGCTCTCGCATGAAACCGGACGACAGATCGTGGAGATGATCGCCGCAGATCGCAGACCTTCGCAGATCATGATCAGAGAATCTTTCATCAATGCCATCACCGCTGTGGCGGCAGTTGGAGGTTCAAGTAACTCCGTTGTTC
This sequence comes from uncultured Actinomycetes bacterium, assembly GCA_903839355.1. Taxonomy (GTDB): domain Bacteria; phylum Actinomycetota; class Actinomycetes; order Nanopelagicales; family Nanopelagicaceae; genus PALSA-747. Next base: position 1,574 of record CAIMBV010000113.1, on the reverse strand, counting down.
ACCTGCTTGCGATTGCAGGACGCCTTGGGATCGACCTCACCTTAGAAGACTTCGACAGAACTGGACGCGATGTTCCTCTTCTAGCCAACTTGGCTCCATCTGGTGAATTTTTGATGGAAGATCTCTTTAGAGCTGGTGGGCTGCTGGCATTGCTTGCCCAGATCCCTGAGCGCTTCTCCTCTCTGCCAATCACCGTCACGGGACGCCCACTTACTGATTACCTTCCTGGAAACGAAGTGTTCGATAAGAAAGTCATCATGAGCCCGGCAGACCCACTTATGCAGAACGCAGGTATCGCTGTTCTGCGCGGCAACCTCGCCCCCAATGGCGCGATCATCAAACCAAGTGCAGCAACTCCGGAACTATTGACTCATCGTGGACCCGCACTGGTCTTTGAGAGCATCGAAGATTTGCACGCTCGCATCGATGATCCCGATCTTGAAGTTACCCAAGACACTGTTCTTATATTGCGCGGATGTGGGCCAAAGGGTTATCCCGGAATGCCTGAAGTCGGCAATATGCCTCTTCCTAAAAAGATTCTGGAGCAAGGCGTGCGAGATATGGTCCGAATCAGTGATGGGCGCATGAGCGGAACCGCCTACGGAACCATCGTTCTCCATGTCTCCCCCGAAGCAGCTGCTGGCGGTCCATTAGCGCTGGTGCAAACAGGCGACATCATCGTGTTGGATGTACCAAACCGATCCCTCAATATCGAGATCAGCGAAGCTGAATTGAGCGCCAGAAAACCAAGTGCAGTAAGCGCCGCCGCTTATGCCACCCCAGTTAGAGGTTGGGCAAAGATTTACGTGGATCACGTTCAAGGCGCCGATACCGGTGCCGACCTCGATTTCTTAATTGGAGCGAGTGGAGACAAAGTAAGTCGTGAGTCCCACTAACACAATCGGTCCGCTTGATGAATTAATCTCAACTCGAGCGATCGATCGCTATCGGACTTCGTCGGATGCCTCGCATTTTCATCTGATTCCTAATGCGGTTGCGACTCCCCAAAATGTGGAGCAGATATCGCAACTCTTTACCTACGCTAGCGAACACAAGACAAGCGTCACATTCAGAAGCGGTGGGACGAGTCTTTCGGGACAAGCGGTAAGCGACGGAGTATTGATCGATACCCGTAAATTCTTTAGGAAGATTGAGGTCCTCGATAATGGCGCGCGCGTCCGGGTGCAACCAGGTGCAACCGTTCGTGCAGTCAATGCCAGATTAGCTCGCTTTGGTCGCAAACTTGGCCCCGATCCTGCCAGCGAAATCGCCTGCACAATCGGCGGCGTGATCGCCAATAACTCCAGTGGCATGGCATGCGGCATAACTGACAACACCTATCGAACTCTTCAGAGCGCCACAGTAGTTCTCTATAACGGCACAATCATCAATACCGCAGATCCTGACTCTGACCGACAACTGCAAGCTTCGGTTCCTGAGCTTTACAGAGCGATCTCCGAAATAAAGGCTCAAATACTGGCGCAGCCAGCGCTCATCGAACAGATTCGTAGCCAATACCAAATTAAAAACACAATGGGTTATGGGCTCAATTCCTTTATAGATTTTGAGGAAAT
>CAIMBV010000112.1 GCA_903839355.1 uncultured Actinomycetes bacterium | reverse complement strand
TTGCCAAGAAATTTGGAATGAAGGTCACCGAATTCTTCTTAGGTTTTGGTTACAAGATCTGGTCCTTTACTCGTGGTGAAACTGAATTTGGAGTAAAAGCGATTCCTGCTGGCGGTTACTGCCGCATCGTCGGAATGTCCACCGAAGAAGAATTGAGTCCAGAAGATGAGTCACGAGCATTCGTTAAAGCCTCTGCACCACGCAGGTTAGTAGTCCTTGGCGCGGGTTCCGTAAGCCACTTTATTATTGGATTCTTCCTCTTATTTGTAATCTTTTTTGGGATTGGTGTTTCAACTACCCTGCCCGTAATTGACCAAGTCTTGCCATGTATCAATACCAGCGCGACCTCCAGCGCATGTACGGCGGGCGCCACCACTTCTCCAGCCAAGAGCGCTGGACTTCTCCCTGGGGATCGAATTCTCTCTATCAACGGCAAGGTTGTGAACGACTGGAGTAGCGATGTCCAAATCATTCGCAATTCAGCCGGAAAAGACCTGACTCTCAAAATTAATCGATCAGGCCAATTGATGACATTAGTTGTAATGCCAAAGCAGGTCACCGTTTCGGGCAAGAGTTACGGGATGCTCGGAATTATTAGCAAGATCGGGCTGCAACGCGAAGGCGTTGTGACCTCACTTCATGACACCTGGTCGCTTGGATCTAATTTCTTCTCTACCTCCATTAAATCTTTGGTCACACTTCCCAGCAAAGTCCCGACCCTTTTTCGGCAGACTTTTCTTGGTGCTAAGCGAGATGCCAATGGACTTGTAGGAGTTGTTGGGGTTGCGCAAGCAACTGCTGCTACTGCAAGCGATCGAGCCCTTAGCTTCGGAGATAAGCTCGAGACCTTCCTGCTGATAATCGCCAGCCTTAACATATTTGTGGGAATCTTCAACTTATTGCCTCTGCTTCCGCTAGATGGAGGCCATATGGCAATTGCCATCATTGATGGAATTCGCAGATCGAGCGCCCGCAGACGGGGACGCCCGGCTCCTGCCCCAATTGCGCTAGAGAAATTGATGCCGCTGACCGCAGTTGTATTTATTTTCCTGGTTGGCCTCTCATTGATGCTGCTCGCAGCCGATATCTTCAATCCAGTTCACTTCAATCTCTAAATTGAGGCAGAATAAAGCCATGGTCGATCTTGGAATTCCATCAGCCCCACTCCCAGTTTTAGCCCCTCGCCGAAAGAGCAAGCAGCTCAAAGTAGGTAGCGTTCTTGTTGGAGGCGATGCCCCAGTGAGCGTGCAGTCGATGTGCACGACCCTGACTTCAGATGTAAATGCCACCTTGCAGCAGATTGCCGAGCTCACCGCTTCGGGATGCCAGATCGTTCGAGTTGCTGTGCCAAGCCAGGACGATGCAGATGCCCTTAAGGCGATCGCCAAGAAGTCGCAGATCCCCGTTATTGCAGATATCCACTTCCAACCTAAGTACATCTTTGCCGCGATCGACGCTGGCTGCGCTGCAGTTCGCGTCAATCCCGGCAATATCAAGCAATTTGATGACAAGGTTAAGGAAGTTGCTAAGGCGGCGGGTGATGCTGGTATTCCGATCCGCATCGGCGTGAACGCTGGATCGCTCGACCCACGACTTCTGGCCAAGTACGGCAAGGCAACTCCAGAGGCGCTAGCGGAGTCTGCCTTGTGGGAAGCATCGCTCTTCGAAGAACATGGTTTTTCAGATATCAAGATCTCGGTTAAACACCATGACCCAGTAACTATGGTGAAGGCCTATCGCCTCTTGGCGGCACAATGCGATTACCCATTGCACCTAGGCGTGACTGAAGCTGGTCCTATCTTCCAAGGCACCATCAAGTCTGCAACAGCCTTTGGAATTTTGTTGGCGGAGGGAATCGGCGACACGATTCGCGTCTCGCTCTCAGCCCCTCCTGTCGAAGAAGTTAAAGTTGGAATCTCTATTCTCGAATCTCTCAACCTGCGTCAACGAAAACTCGAGATCGTCTCCTGCCCTTCCTGTGGCCGTGCTCAAGTAGATGTTTACTCACTAGCCGAGAAGGTTCAGGCAGGATTGCAAGGTATGACCGTGCCACTTCGCGTGGCTGTCATGGGTTGCGTGGTCAATGGTCCCGGTGAAGCTCGCGAGGCAGATCTCGGCGTTGCATCAGGCAATGGCAAGGGTCAGATCTTCGTAAAGGGCGAGGTCATCAAGACCGTCCCCGAGTCAGAGATCGTAGAAACTCTGATCTTTGAGGCCAATCGTTTAGCAGATGAAATGGCTGCCGCGGGCGTCACCTCTGGCACACCAACAGTCAACGGTCTATAACCCTTATTGCCTCAGATAAGGTTCTCGCATGTTGCGAATGTCGACCTTATTGCTGCGCACTCTGCGCGATGACCCTGCCGATGCTGAGGTAGCGAGCCATCGTCTCCTCGTTCGGGCTGGATACGTTCGCCGCGTTGCCGCCGGAATCTACTCATGGCTCCCATTGGGATATCGCACCTATCGAAATATCGAAAAGGTCATCCGGGACGAGATGGATAAGGCCGGTTTCCAAGAGGTTCACTTTCCCTCACTCTTGCCCCGCGAGCCATATGAAGAGACCAATCGCTGGACTGAATACGGCCCCGATCTCTTTCGTTTGAAAGACCGTAAGGGCAATGATTATTTACTAGGTCCAACACATGAAGAGATGTTCACCCTGATGGTCAAGGGTGAATTCTCCTCATACAAAGATCTCCCTCTATCGATCTACCAAATTCAGACTAAGTTCCGCGATGAACCACGCCCGCGCAGTGGAATCATCCGCGGCCGCGAATTTGTGATGAAAGATTCTTACTCCTTCGATATTGATGACGCCGGCCTCGAGGCCTCCTATCAACGCCACCGCGAGGCGTATATCCAAACATTTAATCGCTTGGGCCTGAAGTTCAACATCGTCTCTGCCATGTCAGGTGCGATGGGCGGCTCAAAGTCTGAGGAATTTCTAGCCCCTTGCCCAACCGGTGAGGACACATACGTTCTCTGCGAGTCATGCGGTTATGCCGCAAATGTCGAAGCCATGGTGACCAAGGTCGCTGCTTACTCCGGATCGACTCCGCCTCCGCTGGAAGTTTTTGACTCACCAAATACCCCAACGATCGACTCATTGGTAGAGCTGGTTAATTCGCGTTACGGCGAGCAGATCACCGGAGCCGATACTTTGAAGAATGTTCTTCTGATGGCAGATGGTGAAGCGATCTCGATTCTGGTCCCTGGTGATCGCGAAGTTGATTTAAAGCGCGTAGGTGCAAACCTAGCTGGAGTACAAGATCTACGACTCTTTGAAGATGAAGATTTTGCCAAATTCCCTGGCCTCGTAAAGGGCTACGTAGGTCCACAAGATGCAGAACGTCTTGGAATCAAGGTCTACGCCGATCCACGGATCGTTATTGGTTCACATTGGATTACTGGTGCCAATTTCCGCGAGAAGCACGCTCGCTTTGTAACACATGGCCGAGACTTTAATGTGATCGCCTTTGTTGAAGCGGCGGAAGTTAAGGCGGGAGATCCTTGCCCACAATGCGACACCCCAGTAGTCATTGACCGCGCTATTGAGATTGGCCATATCTTCCAATTGGGTCGAAAATATGCCCAAGCACTTGGGCTGACTGTTTTAGATCAAAATGGTAAGTCGCAGGTTGTCACAATGGGCTCCTATGGAATCGGCGTATCTCGCGCCGTGGCTGCTATTGCAGAACAGAGTTATGACGAGCTCGGACTCAACTGGCCTCGTGAGATCGCTCCTGCAGAAATTCATTTAGTAGCCGCGGGTAAGGATGATTCCATCTTTAGCTTTGCTGAAAAGTTAGCGAGCGATTTAGAGGAAGCTGGCCTTACAGTTCTTTTTGATGATCGGCGTGATGCTAGTGCTGGCGTTAAATTTAAAGATGCAGAGTTAATTGGTATTCCATATATCGTGATTGTTGGAAAATCTTTAGCAGAAGGCAAGATTGAATTCCGCGTTCGTAGCACTGGCTCCAAAGTGGAATTTGCTGCAGATTCTGCAGTTGCAGAAATTCTTAACGCAATCAATTAGTTCATGTCAGTTCTTACATTTCTATTCCTAGCATTGGCCTCTGGCTTTGCTGGTTTTGTTGATGCAGTTGCCGGAGGGGGAGGGTTGGTTCAACTTCCCGCGCTATTAATCGGAATATCTAATAAACCCATCCCCATGATTTTAGGAACGAATAAGATTCCTTCGATCTTTGGAACCTCAAGCGCTGCGGCGAATTACTTCAAGAAAGTCCGACCAGATCTCCATCTCACTGTTTCAATGGCCTTGCCAGCACTTATAGGTTCGGTTGCCGGAGCAAAACTTGCCTCACACTTTCCCACAAAAGTATTTCACCCCCTAATACTGACTCTCTTGGTACTTGTAGGTATCTACACCTGGCGCAAACCAAATCTGGGGCTTGATGAGCGTTTGCGATATACCCATAAGACCAGACTCTGGATTGTTGCAGGTTGTGGTTTATTAATTGGTTTTTACGATGGTCTCTTTGGTCCTGGTACAGGAACTTTTCTTGTTTTCTTACTTGTCATCGTCGTTGGTTATGAATTTCTCAAAGCGAGTGCTACCGCAAAGTTAGTGAATATCGCTACAAATTTTGGTGCCATCGTTACCTTCCAACTCACCGGTCATATCTGGTGGCGCCTTGGCTTAGCTCTGGCTTTTGCAAATGTAACGGGCGCTCTTATTGGATCTAGGCTCGCCATACGCGGTGGCTCCCCGTTAGTGCGAAGGATCTTCCTACTGGTCGTGGCGGCTCTCATTGCTAAGTTGAGTTATGATTGGATCTATAACTAAATAGCGGAAAGAGAGCCAGTTATGAGTGTTGTCGAGGCTGTAACAGAAGCAATCAAGCCAATAATTGAGGCATCTGGCATCTACTTGGAAGAGGTCACCTTGACTGGTGGTTCACCCACCACTCTTACCGTTATTGTTGATAGCGATACTCACCTCAATCTTGATCAAGTCACAGGTGTAACCAAAGAAATTTCCGAAATCCTAGAAAACTTACCTGAACTCGGTGAGACCCCATTTACCTTAGAGGTCAGTTCTCCAGGTATTGATCGCCCGCTAACACTGCCGCGACACTGGCGCAAGAATCAGGGACGACTTGCAACTATCTTGCTCCACAATGGCAAATTAGTTAAAGGTCGTATTGGCGACCTCAGCGATGCGGATATCGCTATTGATGAGGATGTTATTCCTCTCACCGAGATTGCAAAGGCTCACGTTGAAATAGAGTTTAAATCCCTCAAGAAGGGTGATGCGTAATGAGTGTTGATGTTGACGCTCTATTAGCGATGACGGTCGAGAAGGGTATCCCTCTCGAAAAACTCATTAATTCGATCGAGCAGACCGTTACTGAAGGTTATGCAGAGTTGCCCGGTGCCATGCCACAGGGTCGCGCCGTCCTTAATCGTCAAAATGGCGAAATTTTGATTCACGTTCCGCAATTTAATGATGAAGGTATTTACACCGAAACAATCACGCATATGCCTGAAGGTTTTGAGGCAAAGATCAAGTCGATCG
>CAIMBV010000111.1 GCA_903839355.1 uncultured Actinomycetes bacterium | reverse complement strand
TAAATCTCAGCGAGATATCAACGAAGTGAGAGTACTTAAGGAAGGACTCAATAGATAGGGGGATACATTCGATGATTTCTTGAGGAGAGAAATCGATTAGGGAAAAACCCCATAATTGTAGAATTACTCAACGAAGGCAGAACGTTGCAATCGGTCACGTATTGCTGCCGCTAATCCATCTCCCCCAGGTTGCAAGACCACTACGAGATTGAGTCCTAATTGATCTGCCTTGCGAAGCGCTTGATAAAGCTCGCGCGCATACTGCTCGATAGAACTAGGAGCCGAAAGTCGAATGACCCCATTAGGTGTTGGGATCTGATCAGGTGCGATTAATCCATCGCCGGCTTCGGCAACCACATCAAGGAGCACCTTTGCTTTGGGTGAATAGTGCGAATTGAGTGAACCAGAGACTCTGATTGCAGATGGATTGGACTCGAGCGCTACTAGGCCCGTGGACTCTTCAATCATCAGAGGCGTGATTGCACCTAACCTAAGAATCATTGGGGCGGGCCCTGTGCAATCAACAATCGTTGACTCCAAACCGATGAGCGATTGTCCGCCATCCAAAATCAGATCTCCAGATTGAAGATATGTCGCAAGCTCTTCCTCAACTGCAGTGGCGGTGGTTGGTGAGACAGCCCCGAATCGGTTAGCACTGGGTGCCGCGATTCCCTTGCCGCCGATTGCGATGAATTCATTTATGAGTGAGAGAGCGACGGGATGTGCCGGAACTCGCAATCCCACAGTAGCCTGCCCGCCAGTGATGAAATCTTGCGCAAGTTCAGATCGCTTAAGAACCAAGGTCAATGGTCCGGGCCAGAAATCTCTAGCTAAAGAAATTGCGTATTCGGGTATTTCCCGACTCCACTCGCCCAAACCATTCATGGAAGCAATATGCACAATCAGCGGATGGTCTGAGGGTCTTCCCTTTACTTCGTAAATCCGCGCAATCGCCTCACTATTAGTTGCATCCGCACCCAGCCCATAAACGGTCTCAGTAGGGAAGGCAACTAAATGTCTATTTTTTAAGGCTAAAGCTGCATCCCTTATCGACTCTGTACTGCATAGCGATAAGAAACTCATGACAGCATTCTCTCACTATTTATGGATACAAAACTCAGATAGGCATGGGAGGATTGATCATGAAAATATTTCGCGGAATCTTCTTTGCAATTCTTACCTTCTCGGTATTAGCTATTGCAATTCACCAAAATCCCTCAACAACCCAGCGTTATGTCACAGTAGTTGGTACCGGAACAACAACAGTAGTTCCTGACACAGTTCGATTAGATGCCAGCATCACAAGCAAGGAGAACAGCAGTGCTGCCGCTCTCTCTAGCGCCAGCAAATCAGCGCAGACCTTCCGTCAGACCCTTATCTCATCTGGTGTACTCGCAAAATACATTCAAACTCAATCATTGAATGTATCCCCTAACTATGTGTACTCACCTAACGGAACCTCAAAGATCTCTGGTTACCAAGCGACTCAATCCTTCACAGTAATAATCCGCAACGCTGCAAACGCCGGAGCAATCGTTTCGGCTACGCAAAATGCGGTCGGTAACCCACTCCAAGTGAATGACACCTCTTCTTATGTTTTTGACGAGAGCGCTGCAGAAGCAACAGCTCGCGTTCAAGCGATTGCCACCGCTAAGGCAAAGGCGGCAAGTTATGCATCGCTTGCAGGCGCCAAGTTAGGAAAGATATTGACGATTGACGAGACCGTTCAGAATTCCAACCCAGTTCCTCTCGTTATGGCAATGGCAAAGACTGATGCCGCAGCTTCGACGCCAGCTCAGATCGATCTCGGACAACAGTCGGTAACGGTCTCGGTTACTACCGAATGGGATATTAAGTAAATCTCGCTCACCTCATTAAGCCTCGGAAATCTTGGATTTCCGAGGCTTTTTAACTGGTTTTGATTGGGCTCAACTCTCCGATACCCTTAGCCTTCGCTTCTAGTCCCCATCGTCTAGAGGCCTAGGACATCGCCCTTTCACGGCGGTAACACGGGTTCGAACCCCGTTGGGGGCACTCTCACC
>CAIMBV010000110.1 GCA_903839355.1 uncultured Actinomycetes bacterium | reverse complement strand
GATGAGGCAATTAGTAATTTGCTGGAGTATCACCTGCGCTTTGGCAACGTCTTCGAGTATGTAGAACAACCTTGTCGCACTCTTGCCGAACTTCGGCTAGTAAAAGCAGAGGTGCCGATTCGCATCGCTGTCGACGAATCTATCCGTAAAAATTTAGGGAGCGACTTTGCTGACTTTGCCGCATATGCAGATGTGGCAATCCTTAAATGGCAACCGCTTGGGGGCTTTCAAAGGGCTCATGAAATCGCCACAGAGATTGGACTTCCGGTTGTAGTTTCAAGTGCTCTCGAAACTGGTATCGGAATATCGCATGGACTGGCTTTAGCAGCATCATTTCCTACACCAACCTTCGCATGTGGACTCGGAACAGTAGCTCTCTTTGAAGGCGATATTTGCGATCCGGCGGTAGTTCCAACTGATGGATATATTGAAGTGAAACGTCATGAGCCGAAAGTGGTTGAGAGGTACCTCGCAACTCTGGAGCGGACAGAGTATTGGAAGCAACGTATCGTTAGAGTGCTTGAACTTATTGAAAGGCGGAGTGCATGAATGCGACCACACTTGCGCGCAATCTCGTTCGCCAATTAATTGAGAACGGCATCAGCGACTTCGTGCTCTCGCCTGGTTCAAGGAATGCACCTTTATCTATTGCACTCTATGAGGCTGAGCAAGCAGGTTTGGTCAATCTTTATGTGCGCATTGATGAGCGTGGAGCCGCATTTTTTGCACTCGGATTAAGTAAAGCCTCTGACAACTATGTCGCGGTGATATGTACCAGCGGAACTGCTGCTGCCAACTTTCACCCTGCGGCGCTTGAGGCATATCACTCTGACAACAAGTTGCTTGTAATTACCGCAGATCGTCCAGCACATCTACGCCGAACAGGATCTAACCAGACTACTTTGCAAGTTGGTTTGCTTGAACCAATTAAAACTATAGATATCTCGGCGACTATCTCTATTGCAGAACACTTGACCACAGGACCACTTCATCTCAACGTGCAATTTGATGAGCCGTTACTTTCGGATGATCGCACTGATTGGTTAGCTGGACTTACACCGCACTCTCCAGTTTACGTTCGGGATTTCTCTCCTCAGGAGTTTTCTCCAAAGCCCCGAGGTGTAGTAATCGTTGGACACGATCGGGCAGGAATAGATGCCTCTGCGATCTCGCATTTCGCGCGAAGCGCAGGTTGGCCACTCTTGGCTGAAGACCCACTCTCATTTCCTGATGCAATTGCGCATGCTGCGCTCATTCTGAGCGATCTTGATATTCGCGCTTTATTGCAACCAGATCAGATCGTTGTGATTGGGCGGGCCACTCTCTCGCGGAGCATAAGTGCTCTCATTAAAGAATGCGCGGAAGTGGTGGTTATTGATCCGCGTGCCAGCACCATCGATACATCAAGGTCAGCAACTCAGATCTTTGACTCTCTTCCCGATATTCAAGCCACGCCAGATTCAGATTGGCAGGAACAGTGGCGCCAGGTCGCTGCGGTCGCTCGCCATTCGTTGAGCCTGGGTTGGTCGGAGCAGAAGGCGCTGTCCTTAATTAGTGCGGGTATTCCCAGCGATGCAGCTCTCTTTGTGGGAAGTAGTCGTCCCGTGCGAGATATCGAAGCCTTTGCGGCTCCCCGCGATGGAGTTCACACCTTCGCTAATCGCGGTCTTGCGGGTATCGATGGAAATATCTCGTGCGCCTTTGGAATAGCAGAGAAATTTGAGCGGTCGTACGCAATTTTGGGTGACCTTACTTTTTTTCACGATATATCTGCGCTGGTTAATCCGAGCTCCGCAAACCTGACCGTCTTTGTCATAGATAACAATGGTGGAGGAATCTTTAGCACTCTTCCTCAGGCTGGCGTAGAAGGCTTTGAGAAGATCTTTGGAACTCCTCACAATTTAGATATTGAGAAGGTGGTTCGAGGCTTTGGCGCGACGGTGACCAAGGTGAAGAGCGAATCGGATTTACTGCACTCATTCAATCATCAACAGCAAGGGCTCAACTTTGTCGTTGTAGAAGTCCCAGACCGCGTTACGAATGCAGCGCAATTAAAAGAAGTAACTCAGAGTCTGCTTAAGGCGCTACGAATGGGAAGCAATTTAGCCTGACTCTCAGCTAACTCTTGATCCGCGCTAGAGCCGGCAACAATTCCACATCCCGCAAAGACTCTAATTGATTTTTGATCCGGTGAAATCTGTCCGCAACGTAATGCAATACCCATCTCGCCATCACCGTGAGCATCAATCCAACCCACAGGCCCTGCATAACGTCCTCGGTTCATGGCTTCAAGTTCTGTAATCACATTTCGCGCATCATCTGTAGGAGTTCCGCACACAGCGGCAGAAGGGTGAAGCGCCGCAATTAATTTAAAGATATCAACCTTCGACGCCGTGTCATTTAT
>CAIMBV010000109.1 GCA_903839355.1 uncultured Actinomycetes bacterium | reverse complement strand
CCCCAAAACCCCAAAACCCCTGGAAATGCGAGAAAATGAACGAATAGAAAAATAGTTATAGAGAAGTGACTTTTAATTACGCGTTAATCAATCACAGCTCATTCTTCGCCTGAGGGCCCCGATAGATGTTCAGCAAGTACCTTGCGCTCTCAAAGAACTTGACTATCTCCTCATAAGAGTCATCTTCTTTCTGGAACCTCTTGATGGCGCCGCCGTCCGGAAGGATGGCAAGGAACTGAAGCATGTTGGCCTCTGGGTTATCGGGCAGCACAAACTGTTTTACCTCTGGCGGCGGGAGGTTCTTGTCGAGGTCCATCTTAGCAAAGATGAAATCTGCAGAGCCCATCTCCTGGGCGAGGGTGTCAAAGTAGGCTTCATTCCACTCGCACTTAGGGCAGTCTTGCTTGGTGTACATCAGCAACAGACCCTTCTTGTCCTCAGCGGGAGCGTATTTCCTCTCTTTTACAATCTGGAAGTAGTTAGAGCCGTAAACTTGAAGCATGCCATCTTTGTATTGGAGAGACTGATCTCGAGTCTCTGTGCGTAGGTAGGGCGTCAGCTTGCGCTCCTTGAACTGTTGGATGTACTTGTTGATAGTGTCGGCTGTCTAAACGAGAGCCATCTCCTCGGTCTCGCGGATGATGATGTCCTCATATAGGTAGCCAGTCTCGGCGTCCTTCAAAATTGCCAGGAAAAAGTTGCGGTTGGGGTGGAACTCCGCCAGTTGGAAGTCTAGAGAGACATCCTTGATCTCTAGGGCATTAACGATTGCGAAGTCGTATTCCCTGTGCTTGCTCAGGCCACCCTCATATAAAAACTTGGCAAGCGCTTTGAAGAATGGGATGTTCCTGCTGAGGTCGTCGACCGAGGGGTGATTGGTGACGATGCTAACGATACTGCGGTCGAAAGAGGCGTAGAGCTCTACGTTTAGAGCATCGATAAAGTCGAGACGACTCCCTCGGAGTGCGTTTTTGAGGTTACGCTCGAAAGAAAAGTCATCAATGGTGATCCCATCATCTAGGTAGGTGATCACCACGTTTTCCAGGAGCCCCACATAGTCTGAGAAGATGGGGTGCCTTATAACCACCACGGGTGACACTGCTCCGTAGGCTATATCATATGGTAGATCGCTGGACTCATTGACTAATACAACCTTGAAGTTGTGGTTCGCTTCTTAGAATTTAGTGAGAGTCCTCTGGATCTCATCTGCTTCTTCCCACCTTCTCCCATAGAGAAGCCCTGCAATCAGGTGGTGAGTTATCTGAGTTCTCAGCTAGTTGAACCTCTTTCTTGAAGATATGACCTCAGGCAGCAGAGGTCTGAAGCCTCTAATGAAGCTTTCGAGATCCTCTGCCTTCCTCTCACCCTCATAGATTACTCTGCCTTGACCCTCGCCATCGATGAACCTATGCGCTTATACCTTTGTTTCACTTACTGCTCAAGGTAGATATTGGGGAAGCCGTCAATTTCGTACTGGCGTGCAAGCTCTTCCTCCTTGTCACCGTCGATTTTGGCAAAGAAAATGGTTCCCGTTAGCTCACCAAGCTTGTACAGGTGCCCCGCCACTTTATCGAACTCAGGTAGGAACTCCTGACTGAAGGTACACCATGCTAACTTTCATTAAACCTTAAGCTTACGTGCATATATGAGTACCACAGATGTGGCGTTACCCTTGCTCTTGACCATCTCCTAGAACTCTTCATGGTTGTGCGAGCCCAGCGTCAGGATGTAGTTCTCGTCATAGATTAGTTGTGTCGCTGGCTCTTCATTGATAACGACATCTTCCAACTTTTCAATGACCTCCTCGACTGGTTCCTCGGGCTGGGCTGGAGTCTCAGGCTCCGCAACCTTTTCCTATAACTTTATTTCCGCAGGTGGTGGCGGTGTCGGCTTGGGCTTTTTCTCTGCGGTAAGTAGGCCAGATGTTAGCGTTATGCTTATTAATGCCGCAATCAGGAGGAGAAGGGCTTTCTTTGATATCTTTAATGACATTTTATAAACTATAAATTTCAAAAACACGTATGAGGAGTTGAAGAATGGGGTTTTGGGGTTTTGGGG
>CAIMBV010000108.1 GCA_903839355.1 uncultured Actinomycetes bacterium | reverse complement strand
CCCAATGGTGTACGGCAACCCTTCGTCATATTGGGTAAGTCAACTCTCCCCTCATGAGGCCAATTACCTTCTAACCATTTCGCAGAGTCGACTTGCAACGTTGTTGGGGGTTGATGTCACGAGCCCTGCGGTGTACCACTCGAATTCACACTTCAGCCTAACTTCGGCTGATATTAATTCTCTCAAAGATGATGCCTCGCAATTTGCGGCAACCGCTTTATATATTGATCCAACAAAGATTGATATCTCACGGCTTGCTCTTATCAGAATTCTCAATCCCGATCTCACCAACGATCGTCGCGAATATTTAATAAGAGATTTGACAGGCGCTGCGTATGCCCAGATGCATCTGGTCCATCTAGGCCCCGGCAAGTTCACGGTGACATCCACTCATCAAGATCTACCTATCACCCTTACAAATGGCTTTCCTTTAGATGTCAAAGTAAACCTCTATGTAATACCAACTAATTTGAAGGTCGAAGTTGGAACTCTTCCCCAGGTGGTTATTCCAGCAAAATCCAAGATCCAGGTAATGGTTCCTATTACAGTTTTGACTTCAGGTACTTCAGGTTTGAATGTTGAACTCACCTCCACTCATGGCAATTTGTTGGGGGATTCGGTGATCTATCCGCTGCAACTCTCGGTGATTAGTCCAATAGCCACCTGGTTTACCACTGGTGCCGCCATCGTGCTCTTCGTCGCCGCTACCTTCCAAAGTATTCGACGTATCAGGAGAAGACAGAGATGAGTGATAACTCGATTATCCGCTCGTCAGCGATTATGGCGGCAGGAACTTTCGTCTCCCGTATTACAGGACTCATTCGCGGTCTCTTATTAGTAGCGGTGCTCGGTACAACGCTCTTGGGAGATACTTACAACGTCGCAAACACCATGCCAAATATTTTGTACAACTTGATAATTGGCGGTGCACTTACTGCAGTCTTTGTTCCGCAAATGGTTCGTGCCATCCGGGAACCAGATGGTGGATCAGCATTCATCTCTCGACTCGTCACGGCTACATGTGTAGTTCTCGGAGTTCTTGTATTTATTTCAATAGTTGCGGCGCCACTTCTGGTGCACCTCTTTGCGAGTAGTTATTCCGGTCGCCCAGAATTTAAATTAACTGTTCTCTTTATGCGCTACTGCTTACCCCAAATTTTCTTTATGGGGCTCTTTGCATTACTCGGACAGGTAGCGAACGCTAAAGGAAAGTTTGGGCCCATGATGTGGGCTCCTGTTTTCAACAATGTAGTTGTAATTGGAGTCTTTGCTTACTTTCTTCATATCTCCAAAGGCTGGAAAGTTTCAACTATCTCTCATAGCCAGGCGACATGGTTAGGTATCGGAACAACTGCGGGTTTTGTAGTTCAACTCGCCTGCTTAATTCCGGTTCTAAGACAGATCAATATAAAGATTCGTCCGCGCTTTGACTGGAGAGATCCTGAAATTCGCAAGTCTCTGCACTTAGCGTCATGGACTCTCGCCTTTGCAGCTATCTCACAACTTAGTTATTTAGTAACCGTTAACTTATCTACAGGTGCGGCGGTCCGTGCCTTAAAAGCTGGCATTACAACTGGCGTTGGGTATACCCCATATGGAAATGCCATGTTGATACTGCTACTGCCACATTCAGTTGTGACCATCTCGATCGTTACCGCGATACTGCCCTTGCTCTCTAGTCATGCCGCTGAACAAAAGTTCCAAGAGATTCATGATGAATTGGTGCGCGCAATTCGACTGGTTGGAATCATTACGGTTCCAAGCGCCATCGCATTTCTCTTGTATGGACCCCTTATTACCCGGACCTTGTTCTTTGGAATTTCAAACAACGATGCCCGTTATTTGGGCTTAGTCCTGTCTGCGTTTGCCCTTGGGCTTCTTCCACTCAGCGTTAATCTCATCGCTCTCCGCGGGCTAATCGCCTTTGAAAACATCAAATTGCAGGTCCTTAGTAATGCGATCATGAATCTCGTCGGTAGCCTCCTAGCCTTTCTACTAGCCATGACTTTGCCCGCCAAGTGGGTAACCGTCGGATTAGCCGCCGCTCTTGCCTTGAGTTATTACATAGGGGCATGGACATCTATCCGACTCCTTCGCCGTTACAACATAGAGATCCATACAGGCGAGATCACCGGCTTTTATGCTCGATTAGCTCTTATCTACTCAGTAGTCGCAATTCCGCTCTATTTGATCATGGGGAAGATCCCGGGCGGGAATAACGCAAAACTATTGGTTGTTCTCTCCGTCAGCGGTTTGGGCTACCTTGGCATAGCCAAGGCCTTTAAGATCGCGGAAGTGGGAGCGGCCTTAGCGGTCCTTCTCAGGCGGAGACGCTCATAGGGTTTGTGAATTACTAAGGTTCAGAAAGTTAGGTGTTGACGTGAGTGAAGTTATCCACGATCTCGTGATCGTTGGTTCAGGCCCAGCTGGATATACCGCTGGAATCTATGCCTCTCGTGCCCAACTCTCTCCAGTTCTCTATGAGGGTTCAGTCACCGCTGGTGGTGCACTCATGAACACAACTGAGGTCGAGAATTTCCCTGGATTTCCCGCTGGCATTATCGGTCCTGACCTTATGGACAACTTAAAAGCTCAAGCCGAAAAATTTGGTACACAGCTGATCCGTGATGACATTGTTGATATGCAACTAAAAGGGGATATTAAAGTTCTGACAGATGGCAGTGGAAATGTCTTACGCGCTAAATCTGTAATTCTGGCGACAGGCTCTGCATACAAAGAGATTGGGCTTGTTAACGAGAAGCGATTATCTGGTCGCGGTGTCTCATGGTGTGCAACTTGTGATGGTTTCTTCTTCCGTAATCAGGAGATCGCGGTAGTTGGTGGCGGTGACTCTGCTATGGAAGAGGCTAACTTCCTCACTCGCTTTGCCTCCAAAGTTGTTGTCATCCATCGCCGTGATTCATTACGCGCCTCAAAGATCATGGTGGAGCGAGCTAGCGCCAACCCCAAGATCGAATTCTTGTGGAACACCGAAGTTATTGATGTGCTCGGTGAAGATAATGTGACAGGTCTGAAATTACGTAACACAGTAGATGGCACTGAGAGTGAGAGAGCCTTTACCGGCCTCTTCGTTGCAATTGGGCACTCCCCTCGCTCTGAACTTTTGGTAGGGCAAGTCGATCTTGATAATGAGGGCTATGTAAAGGTAGAGGGTCGCTCTACTCGAACCAACCTCTCTGGAGTATTTGCATGTGGAGATCTGGTTGACCACACCTATCGCCAGGCAATTACCGCTGCGGGATCTGGCTGCCAAGCCGCGTTAGACGCTGAAAGATTCCTTGCAGGACACTAGAATTACCTTTCTAAACTAAAACTTTTTAAAAGAATTCACTTAAATAACCGAGAGGGAAACATGAGCAACACACCACCAGTCACCGCCGCCACATTTGAAGACGTGGTGCTTAAGAGCACAACACCAGTTCTCGTCGATTTCTGGGCCGAGTGGTGCGGTCCTTGTCGGGCAGTAGGACCAATCTTGGAAGAGATTGCAGCGGAACACGCTGGCAAGATCAAGATTGTAAAGCTGAATACCGATGAAGAAGCATCGATCGCAATGAAGTACGGCATCACCTCAATTCCAACGATGAATGTCTATGTAGGCGGTCAGGTTGTAAAGAGCATTGTCGGAGCTAAGCCAAAGCCTGCGCTTCTTAAAGATCTAGAAGCCTATATTTAATAATCTCTGACTGACGAAATAGCAGATTCATGTCGCCCGATCTCACACTTGGTGGATCGGGCGATCTTGTTTTACAAGTTACTAATTACTTAACACGCCTCAACCTTTTAAACCAAGAGAGTTCCATCTTTGATGAGAAGGTTGCAAGTGCGGTGAAAGAATTTCAACAATCTCGTGGTTTGCGGGTTACCGGAATTGTCGATTCCATAACTCTTCGAGTTTTAGATGAGGCGCGTTGGAAACTTGGTGATCGCGTTCTCTCCCTTGTCTCTCCATTTATGCGAGGGGATGATGTAGCTTCGCTGCAATCTCAATTGAGTGAGATGGGATTTAACTGCGGCCGAGTTGATGGAATCTTTGGAAGCGAGACCGAGTCTGCAGTTAAAGAGTTTCAGAAGTCAGTTGGGGTGAAGGTTGATGGGCGCTGCGGCCCTGCAACAATCATGTCGATGATGCGTTTGAAGAAGATCGTGTCAGGTGGGGCACCTATTCAATTACGTGATGCAACGATTCGCGCCGAGCGTGGTCCTGCACTTGCAGGAAAAGTAATTGTTATAGATCCATCACTCTCTCCTGAGATATTTGACTTAGCTCAAAGGCTTGAAGGGCGACTGATCGCGCTTGGAGTGAATGTCTTTCTTACAAGGACTATCGCATCTTCTCCACAGGAATCCGAAAGAATCGAGATTGCAAATTCTTCGGGAGCCGATCTCGTCATCTCTCTCCATCAAGATACTTACAAGAACTCCAGTGCGCACGGTGTTGCGACTTATTACTATGGGAGCGATTCTCATGGGGTTCACTCGATCGTGGGTGAGCGATTTGCCACCTTGGCCCAACGCGAGATCTGCGCCCGTACCGATCTACTTAATTGCCGCATTCATGCAAAGACATGGGACCTATTAAGGCTGACAAAATCCCCTACGGTTCTCATCGAGCTTGGATATTCCACCAACCCTGGGGATGCCAAGCGAGTTGCCGATCCACAATTTCGTGAAACAGTGGTTGAAGCTCTCATGGTTGCTATTCAGCGCCTGTACCTAAGTGCCGAGAACGATGCCAAAACTGGCACGTTGCGGATCTCCGATCTACGTCGAGCAGGGCTACGTAAATAAAGCTGACTCTTGCAAGTGCGCATCTATGGCAGAATTGATAGATGTCCAATGAGGTAACACGATTTCGCACTGGTGAAGACCAGCAGCTGACTAAGCGCTTCGCCCACCGAGCAGAGCTAATGCAGGCCAGTGAAATTCGAGCCCTCTTTGCCGTAGCCTCCCGCCCTGAAATCGTCTCACTGGCTGGTGGAATGCCAAATCTCTCCGCCCTTCCTATGGAGATGATGGCCGATGTAGTCGATAAGTTGATCAAGGAGAATGGCACTGAGGCGCTCCAATATGGAAGCGGTCAAGGTCATCCAAAGCTACGCGAACAGATCTGCGATGTCATGGCTCTTGAAGGAATCAGGGCTCACCCTGACGATGTCATTGTTACAACCGGCTCACAACAGGCTCTTGATTTAATCTCGCGCATCTTCATCAACCCCGGCGATGTGGTCCTCGTTGAGGCTCCAAGCTATGTCGGAGCGCTGGGTACCTTTAAGCAATACGAAGCAAATGTCGTCCATGTTGAGATGGATGAAAATGGGCTTGTTCCAGATGCTCTCCGCGCTGCGATCAATGCGGTTCGCAAGACCGGACAAGAGATCAAATTCTTGTATCTCATTCCTAACTACCAGAATCCTGCAGGCGTGCTTCTTCCAGCAGATCGACGCACTGAAATTCTGGAGATCTGCGCAGCAGAGAAGATCTTTATCGTCGAAGATAACCCTTACGGCCTATTAGGTTTTGATCGTCCATCACCTAATGCAATGCGTGCACAGGATTCCGAGAACGTTATTTATCTAGGATCTTTCTCGAAGACAATTGCACCAGGATTCCGAGTTGGTTGGGCTTTGGTTCCACAATCTCTTAAAGAGAAATTAGTTATTGCGGCAGAGAGTTCAATCTTGTGTCCATCAAACTTCACACAGCTCTCGATTAGCGGCTATTTGGCAGATCAACCTTGGCGCGACCAGATTGCATCTTTCTGCAAGCTCTACAAAGTCCGTCGAGATGCCATGTTAGAAAGTTTAGAGACATACTTCCCAGAGGGTGCAAGCTGGACCAAACCTGGTGGAGGTTTTTATGTTTGGGTCACTCTGCCACCAGAGATTGATACGACAGCGCTAATGCCCAAAGCGATCGTCGCAAAGGTTGCATATGTTCCAGGCACCGCTTTCTATGCCGATGGTTTTGGAAGTTGGTCAATGCGCTTGTCATATTGCCATCCAACTCCGGAGAGAATTCGAGAGGGCGTTAAAGCGCTCGGTGGTGTAATTCGTACCGAGATGGAAAATCGCGCGATTATTTAATTTCTATCGCAAAATTTGGGTAATTCGCTGTAAATCTTCCTCGTCCGCAAATTCGATAGTGATCTTGCCTTTGGATTTTCCTAATTCGATCGTCACTCGGGTATCTAATTTGTTAGCCAAAATATCGCTTAAATCCTTATGGTGATGGTTTTCAGGGTTACTTCGCTTTGCCTTTTCACCCTTCGTCTTTCCATCACTCATGGCCACTATTTCTTCAACAGCGCGAACACTTAAACCCTCAGAGACAATGCGATGCGCCAAGTTCTCAATCTCTAAAGCATCGGTAAGAGAGAGCAAAGCTCTGGCGTGCCCCGCCGAGAGCACACCTGCAGCCACCTTGCGTTGTACTGATGCTGGAAGATTGAGAAGACGTAAAGTATTTGTAATTACAGGCCGTGACTTACCAACCTTTACCGCTAACTCTTCATGGGTATATCCGAAATCATTGAGAAGATTTTGGTATGCGGCGGCTTCTTCAAGTGGATTTAACTGACTACGATGAATGTTCTCCAAGAGAGCTTCACGTAGCATCTCATTATCTTGAGATGCGCGAAGAATTACAGGAATAGTTTTTAATCCAGCAAGTTTTGATGCACGAAGACGACGCTCTCCCATAATCAATTCGTACTTTCCATCTGGAAGTTCGCGTACAACCGGAGGTTGCATAACTCCGACTTCTTTAATGGAGGCTGCTAGTTCTTGCAGCGCCGCTTCATCAAAGTACGTTCTAGGTTGTTTGCTATTTGGAAGAACAGAGTTGATATCAACTTCGAGCGCGGTACCTGCAACAACTCCTGTGCTATTTGTTACTTCTCCGATTGTTGTAGTGGGAATCAACGCATCCAATCCGCGTCCCAAGCCGCCTTTACGTGTTGTACTCATGCCGCTGATCCTCTCCGTGCTATCTCTCGTGCTGCACCCATGTAGGCGATAGCACCAGGAGATGTGGCGTCATATGTCATAACTGTTTGATTAAATGATGGTGCCTCTGAGACGCGGACCGCGCGAGGAATCGGAATATCGATCAACTCATTCGGGAAGTGTCGACGAACATCATCAGCAACATCATTAGCAAGTCGCGTTCTTGAATCGAACATCGTCAGCAATATTGTGCTTACACGTACGAGTGGATTGAGAGCTCTCTGAATCTTTCCCAAAGTCTCCATTAACAACGAGATTCCCTCAAGTGAGTAGTACTCACATTGAATTGGAACGAGAACTTCTTCGGCTGCAGTAAGTGCGTTGATGGTGAGCAGACCTAAGCTTGGTGGGCAATCAATAATTACATAATCCAAACGATCACCGATCGCCTCACGTTCCTTCAAATATTTAGTGAGAGCCGCTTTCAAGATACTCTCGCGAGCAACAAAGGTCACCAGCGCTATCTCGGCACCTGCTAACTCGCGGTTGGCTGGGGCACATTCCAAACTAGGAAAGCCGGCAACCTTTTGTATGGTGCTCGATAAGTCAGCCTCTTCGACGAGAACCTCATACATGCCGGGAGTTTGATTCCGGTCTACGCCAAGGGCTGTGCATGCGTTACCTTGTGGATCTAGGTCGATTACTAGGATTTTGAGCCCGCCCATCGCCATCGCTGCTGCAATATTTACCGCAGAAGTGGTTTTTCCGACGCCACCCTTTTGATTCGCCACGGTAAAGATCCGCGTCTTTATGGGGCTTGGCATCGGCTCCTTTAGTCGGCGGATTCCAACAACCTTCCGAGAGCCCCCGGTTGTTGTTTCACGTGAATCACTCATGGCTGTAGTTAAGCAGTCTTTCTGACCTCAATAACACGGGCTAACTCAAAACCTGGCAATTCGATGATCTTTAATGAGGTAATTGAGTGCTTTTTAGCTTCAGTGGCATCGATCTCTGCTTGGGCGCTCTCCCCTTTCATCGCCAAGAGGGCCCCTTGGCTCTTTACTAGATGCCATGAGATCGTCAACAACTTGGGAAGTGGGGCCACCGCACGAGCGGTTACCACCTCAAAACTCTTCTTAACGCTCTCTGATTTTCCTCGAATGACGGTGATGGGAAGATCTAGGAGAGAAATCACCTCGTTGAGGAAATCCACCCTCCGTTGAAGTGGCTCAATAAGGGTCAGCGAGAGGTCTGGCCGTGCTAAGGCGATAACAATTCCTGGCAACCCAGCTCCCGAGCCGATATCGACCACCTTAACCCCCTCTGGAATGAGGGTAGTTACCGGGATGCAATTGGCGATATGGCGCTCCCAGATTCGATCGCCCTCTCGAGGACCGATTAGCCCTCGCTCAATCCCCCAACTTTTAAGGAGATCGGCATATCTATCTGCCTTCTCTGGGCTCTCCTTGAAATATTGATCTAGGAGGGTTTCACGTGAAACGGTCAAGCTGGAAGGACAACCACACAGCGATTGGGCTCTTCGCCTTCAGATTCGCTTGTTAGGCCGATCTCTTGAATCGTGTCGTGGATGACCTTGCGCTCAAAGGCGTTCATTGGCTTCAACTTAATCTGCTCTCCAGAGCTCTTAACCTCTTCGGCGATCTCATGGGCCAACTTAGTGAGCTCAGCCTTCTTGTTGCTACGGAAGTTATCGATATCGAGCATTAGCCGTGAGCGCTCACCGAGGGAGGTCTGCACCGCCAAACGGGTTAGCTCCTGCAAGGCATCTAACACCTCTCCACTATCCCCAACCAGGTGAGAGAGTGCGCCGCCGGCGATAGCCAGGGAGGCACGCTCATTCTCAACATCAATATCTATATCTCCATCGAGATCTGCAATATCCAGTAATCCCTCTAGGTAATCCGCTGCAACATCGCCCTCTTCCTCTAGGCGGGCGATAAGGGACTTCTTGGGGCTCTCTGTCTCAGTCATTGTGCTGCCTTTCTGTCGGGTTTAAACCTTTTTGTCATATTTTGAGGGGATTTATGCTACTTCCGTGGTTTCTTCTTCTTGGGCTGTTGGCGCTGACGGCTCTTCGCTGCCGCATCGCGCTCGGCCTCAGTTAAACCCTCTGGTGTCGCTGATGTGCCTGAAGGGTTCGCTGGATTGCTTGCAGTGCCAGCCATACCGCGCTTGCGTTGCAACTCCTCGTAAGCAGGAGATCCCGGAGTTGGATTTCTCTTGATGACATAGAACT
>CAIMBV010000107.1 GCA_903839355.1 uncultured Actinomycetes bacterium | reverse complement strand
TCTTTGGCTCTTTGTCGACTGGAATTCCCCGCCCATTGTCGTGAACTTCTACCGATCCATCAGCCTCTAAATTAATCTCGATCTTGGTGCAATGACCTGCGAGCGCCTCATCGACGGAGTTATCGATAATCTCCCAGAGGCAGTGCATAAGTCCACGGGAATCTGTCGTGCCGATATACATGCCGGGACGCTTGCGAACCGCATCAAGGCCTTCGAGGACTGCAAGATCTTTGGCGGTATAGCCATTTGCAGTGGTCGTGCTTTTATCATCGGTCGCCATGAGGCGCAAGGTTATCGGGCAGATTTACCACAAATCGCTTATTAAGAGAGAAAATGGATAGTTTTTTCTGTGAATTTAAAAAAACGAGCGCAAGTGGCGTGCGGGGAATAAACTAACCGTGCTTTACTGTTCCACTATTGCAAGAAGAAGTTGAGAAGACCGCAAGCCACACAGAAAAGGAGAAGTCGATGACCGAGCAGTTGATCCTCGAACCTACCCCTCTTAATGCAATTGATCGTTGTGACCGTTGCGGAGCACAGGCCTATGTTCGTGCCACATTATTGAATGGTGGAGAGTTACTTTTCTGCGGACACCACGCTAAAGAGTACGCCGCTGGGCTAAAGCCTTTGGTAGCAAAGATTCAAGACGAGACGGCGAAGTTAATCGAAACTCCTGTAGTCGCTGAATAATCTGCAATAACGCCTGCTTTTAACGCACTCAGTGAGTTGGAAAGAAAATATTCTCAACAATTAACGAGACGGCGTAGAGCCAATTCTCTTGATCCATGTGGTTAATCGTGAAGTCATCTACGGTGCGACCAAGCGTATATGCCTGAAACATTACGGCAGCGGTACGCGGATGGAGTTGAGGATTTCCTAGCCCGCGAGCCTGCAAATCGCGATATAAATCAGCGATGCTCTCGGTCAAACGCTCCTGCTCCTGGCCAAGCGCACTTGCCATTCTCGGATTATGCATAACCTTTGAAATCGCAGTTAAACGCTCAATGCGAGTATTGGAGAGTTCTGGGGCCTGGAAGGTCTTAGATACCTCGGTCAACCGGATGACGAGTTCATCTCGATTGCCTACTTCTGCGAAGAGGTCGGTCAGAATTTCAATGGAGCGGTCGACATAACTGGCAAAGCGTCGAACCTGGGCCAGCTCTAAGAGCTCAGCAAAGTCCTGAAAGTGGTGGTAAAGCGATCCTCGAGATATGCCAGAGATCTCTAAAACCTTCTCGCTGGTGATTTCGTCAAGCGTGAGATTGTCGAGCAACACAACTACAGTCTTGATGAGCTCTTCTTTGGTCGGATGAATGCCTTTTCTAGCTTCGCGTTCTTGCGCGCTAAGTGAAGCCATTATCAATTCCTTCTCTTCACAAATCTGGTTAATCGCTAATTGGCGTCGTCGCTCAAGTTGCCGACTCTAACCACCCCATGTGATGGAAACAAGGAATCTAGGGTTAAAGTTTGAAAAAAGTGTTAAAGGGTGAGATTTTCCCTAGAGAATCTGTCTAATCTTGAGGCGT
The DNA here is from genome assembly GCA_903839355.1 of uncultured Actinomycetes bacterium. Taxonomy (GTDB): domain Bacteria; phylum Actinomycetota; class Actinomycetes; order Nanopelagicales; family Nanopelagicaceae; genus PALSA-747. The sequence goes on along the minus strand of CAIMBV010000107.1, from coordinate 3,688 downwards.
TTCAGCGATGAGCTCCTTATGTGAGCCATCGCAGAAGGGCTTCTCCTTCGACCTTCCGCATCCACAGAGTTTGAAGTCCGTTTTAGTTTCAATGAGATTTCCATCCTGATCGACAAAATCTGCGGTTCCAGTAAATCGCATCGACCCACTCTTGGGATTGCGGTAAATCTTGGGATTCTCACTCATTGGGCGCTCGAATTAATCAGGACTAATCTCGAGATTAATCTAAGTAATCGCGGAGAACTTGGGAGCGAGATGGATGACGCAACTTAGACATAGTCTTAGACTCGATTTGGCGGATACGCTCACGCGTAACTCCATAGACCTTTCCAATCTCATCCAAAGTCTTGGGCTGACCATCAGTTAATCCAAAGCGCATCGCAACTACCCCGGCCTCACGCTCGGAGAGGGTGTCGAGTACTGAGTGAAGTTGCTCTTGTAACAAGGTGAAAGAGACCGCATCGGCAGGAACGATTGCCTCAGAATCCTCGATCAAATCCCCAAACTCTGAATCGCCTTCTTCACCCAATGGCGTGTGAAGTGAGATCGGCTCGCGACCATATTTCTGAACTTCGACAACTTTTTCAGGAGTCATATCAAGTTCTTTTGCCAACTCTTCAGGAGTAGGTTCACGACCGAGATCTTGCAACATCTGGCGCTGTACGCGGGCCAACTTGTTGATGACCTCCACCATATGAACTGGAATACGAATTGTGCGAGCCTGATCGGCCATCGCGCGGGTGATCGCCTGACGAATCCACCACGTTGCATATGTAGAGAACTTATAGCCCTTGGTGTAATCAAACTTCTCAACTGCACGGATGAGGCCCAGGTTACCCTCTTGAATCAAGTCAAGAAATAGCATTCCGCGGCCGGTGTAGCGCTTTGCGAGCGATACAACCAAGCGCAAGTTAGCTTCTAGTAGGTGATTCTTAGCGCGACGTCCTTGAAGCACTAATTGCTCATATTCACGCTTAAGTTTCTTATCCAACTTCTTATCGTGAGCCAATTTCTCTTCAGCAAAGAGTCCAGCTTCAACTTGCAGTGAGAGCTCAACTTCCATCTCAGCGTTGAGAAGTGGCACACGGCCAATCAACTTCAAGTAATCCTTTACAGGATCGGCAGTAGCACCAGCAGTGAGAACAGTCTGCGCTGGAGCATCATCTTCTTCAGAATCTTTAATGGTGAAGGCATTCTCTTCATTTTGAGATTCTTCCGCGACATTTACAACGCGGATCTCTGCCTTCTCTTCCTCTTCCGCAACGATCTCTTTAACTTCTTCAACGAGCGTGTCGAGATCTTCTAATTCGATCTCTTCTAGTTCGACTTCTTCGCCATCGATCTTTGTGATTACTGGTGCTGCAGCTTTTAGTGGTTCAACTTTAGGAGGATTTTTTAGCGCTTCTTCAGCAGCTTTACGTGCCTCTAACTCTGCTTTAGTTGGAAAACGATGTGCAGCTTTGCGTTCTGCTTTAATGCGCTCTTCTTCCTCGCGCTGCAATCTCAAGGCTTCAATCTCAGCCTTTGTCGGAAAACGATGTGGACCCGATGAAACTTTTTTCGCAACAGCTTTCTTTGCTGGCGCTTTCTTAGCGGCTACTTTCTTAGGAGCTGCTTGCTTCGCTACCGGGGCAGCCTTCTTTGCTGCCACTTTTTTGGCAACGCTCTTTTTAGCTGTGGTACCACTTGCCTGGTCGCCTTTTTTGGGCGCACGAATTACAGCCACGGAGCATCCTTTGGTTTACCTGGCCTAACTTTACTGACCAGTGGAATCGATACCCATATTATAATTTGTCCACAGCCCTAAATGCACATCCAAGTGGAGTTTTCGCCCCTGTTTTGCCAAGTAATTAGCGTGGCAGGGCCTCTCGAAGCAGTTCACCCATGGATTCAACCTCAATCAGGAAGCCATCATGGCCAAATGGCGATGAAATGGTGGCAAGGGGTCGGGCGGTAGGGGTCAGTTCAACGATCTCCTCCTGCAAGCGAGGCGGGAAGAGGCGATCGGTGTCGATCGAGACCGCGGAGACTGGAATTGTGATCTTCGAGAGCGCCGCCGCGACTCCCCCGCGACCACGCCCGACATCATGGGAGTTCATCGCCTCGGTGAGAACTATGTAGGTGTTGGCGTCGAATCTCTTGGCTAATTTGAGGGCTTGGTGGTCAAGGTAAGACTCGACCGCGTATCGGCCGGTCTCATCGCCTTGCAGCTCGCGACCAAAGCGCACATCCATCTCCGACTCGGTGCGATAGGTCAGGTGAGCGATACGCCGGGCGATTCCCATTCCCTCGGTCGGTCCGCGATCTTGCTCGTAGTAATCGCCCCCATTGAAATAGGGATCGCTCTTAATAGCGCGGATCTGAATCGAAGCGCCACCAATCTGATCCCCCGTCGCCACGGCTGATGATCCAATAGTGCAGATTGCTTCAACTCGATCTGGATGATCGATAGCCCACTCCAGAGAGCGCATGCCGCCCAGTGAAGGACCGACAGCTAATACGTAGCTCTTGATCTCAAGTAGATCAGTCAGCGCCAACTCCGCGGCAACCATGTCCCGAATCGTTAGCACTGGAAAACGCGATCCCCAACGCTTGCCATCAGGGGCAAGTGAGGATGGACCTGTACTTCCCTGACATCCGCCAATCACATTTGGACAGATTATGAAATATTTATTGGAGTCGAGCGGTAAATCCGGGCCCACAATCGATGGCCACCAACTCGGAACATCTGACCACCCTGTCAACGCATGATTGACCAGTATGGCATTATCTCGACTCTGGTTTAACTTACCCCAGGTTTGATAGGCAATCGTGATATCTGGGAGTACCTCACCCGATTCAAGGGTGAGGTCTCCAATTTTTATGAATTGGCGAGCCCCCGGGTCATGATCTTCCAACCATGCACCCGTTACGGGACAATCGCTCTCTTTCATACCTGTGATTACTTTGCCGCAGCAAAGCCCCCCTCAAGGTCGGCTTTGATATCGGCAATATTCTCTAAACCAACAGAGAGGCGAACAAGTCCCGGTGTAACACCTGCTGTGAACTGCTCATCAGGTGTGAGCTGTGAGTGAGTCGTTGAAGCTGGATGAATGACCAAGGAGCGCACATCACCAATGTTTGCGACGTGGGAGTGAAGCGTTAGTCCTTCAACAAACTTCTTTCCGGCTTCGATTCCACCTTTGATCTCAAAGGAGAGAACCGCACCGGTGCCCTTTGGGGCGTACTTCTTCGCAAGATGGTTCCATGGCGATGAATCGAGATCGGCGTAATTCACCTTTTCTACTTGTGGATGCACCTCGAGGAATGCGGCTACCGCCTTGGCATTTTCAACATGCCTCTCAATACGAAGTGAGAGAGTCTCAAGTCCTAGCGCTAACAACCAGGCATTAAATGGGCTCACCGCTGCACCTGTGTCGCGGAGCAAGGTGAGGCGAATTTTGAAAATGTAGGAGAGGTTAGCGCCAAAAGCTGAACCAACGCCTAGAGCTTGTGCATAAACCAAGCCATGATAGGAAGGATCTGGCTCGTTGAAGTTTGGATACTTGGCTTTCTGTTGGGCATAGTCAAAGTTTCCAGAGTCAACAATCGCTCCAACAATCGAGTTTCCATGACCAGATAAGAACTTTGTTGCTGAGTGCACCACAACGTCGGCACCATGTTCGATCGGACGAATCAAAAATGGAGT
>CAIMBV010000106.1 GCA_903839355.1 uncultured Actinomycetes bacterium | reverse complement strand
CTACTGCGTAAGACACACGGTTCACGCCGCTATTGAACGTGGGCTTGATGTAACTCTCGTTGAGGATGGCCATACAACGATGGATGAGTCATGGAACGGAAATCCAATTCCAGCCGAGTTCATCATCGCCGAACTAAATCGAGCATGTTCAGATTATGAGCTGCCTGATAGTCGAGTTGATGTTGTGCTGGCAGAGAAAGTTCGATTCTAGAAATATCTCTTAGGTTGTCGTATCTCTTTCGCATCTCTTACTTAATTCTTACACCTTGTTGGTTTGGGCAGTATTCCTAGATTTCTCGATGCTTATTGATTAGGCGCGGTTACGCTTCTTTTAGCGGTACCGCTTGCGTAGCACGCCAACTAGAAATGCGCTTGTAGTTTTCCGCCTCACCAGTATCGGGAGGCAACACAATGGCCAAGGGCTCATCTACAAACTCTGAGCAGATTCGAACCAGCTCATGATGCGGTTGAATCGCTGGCAAGGGATTTTTGCCGGGATTACCTTTCTCTTTCTGGTGGCAGCAACAGTCTCTATCTACAACACCTCGCATGCGCCAACTTCGTATTCCCGTATTCTTTCGGATGCGGAAAGTATGACTCCCGTGATTTCTAATACTTCACAGGATGCGCTGAATTACGAAACCGTCATAAAGCAGTGGCTCAAGGATCTAAAGAGCAAGAGCGATGTCGAGATCGCCCGTGCCACACTCGCCTCAGATATGACCGTCGTGAACCTATCCACGAACAAGTACATCAGCGATCTGTTCTCCCCAAATTCACTGCAGGCGCTTACAACCTCCGACGCCATCATCGCCAAGTATTCACAAGAGGTAATGCCACTAGCCATAGGTGCAGAACTTCGCACCGAATTGGATCCAAGTCTTAACTTGATTACAAATATCGTCACGGATGTTTTTACTGCAAATTTGAAGAGTGTCGATACCCAGCTTAGATCTGCCATTGCCACAAGACAGAAGAATTTAAATAGAAGCCTTTACATCATCTACCTAGCCTTCTTTTTGTTGCTGGCGCTTATTTTCTGGATTGCCTACTCAGTGATCTCGCGAACTAAAGAGATCCAGTCGTCCATCAAGATCCAATTATCTGAACTTGAGCAGAGCCGACTGGAGGGTGAATTCACCTTCTCTAATCTGGCGAAATTTGCCGCCATGCTGCAGGGGCAAAGGGACCTCAACGCTGTATCGAAGAACGTGTTATCTGAGTTAGCTCCATTAGTAAACGCACAATATGGAGCGTTTTATCTACTAGAGAAGGCATCGGATGGTGAGAGTTCGCTGCAGATGCTCTCATCGTACGCCCACGCACACCATGGTGACTTCCCTGCAACATGGAAGATCGGTGAAGGATTGGTCGGTCAGAGCGCCTTTGAGCGCAAGACGATTCTGCTTACTGATGTACCGGAAAGCTATATTCACATCGCCTCCGGACTCGGCGATGCCAAACCACGCAATGCAATAGTCCTGCCACTGATATTTGAGGGTCAAGTTAAAGGGGTTTTAGAGCTGGCCTCCTTCGCTGCCTTTTCACAGACTCACCTTGCCTTCCTAGACCAACTAGCTGACTCGGTCGGAAATGTCATCAACACGATCCAGATCAACATGAAGACGGAAGAACTCCTTGTGCAATCACAGTCGTTGACGAATGAACTCCAGTCACAGCAATCCGAACTGCGTGATACCAATGATCAGCTGGAGGCTAAAGCGACCCTGTTGGAGGAGCAGAAACTCGAGGTTGAAGCCAAGAATTTTGAGGTGGAATACGCAAAGTCCTCATTGGAGGAGAAAGCGTCGCAACTGGAACT
>CAIMBV010000105.1 GCA_903839355.1 uncultured Actinomycetes bacterium | reverse complement strand
AGCATCCAGAAGTTGTCTTCTTATCGGAAGCTTTCACGCGTCCTGCGATGATGCACGCACTCGGTAAAGCTGGATTCCAACAGTCGTATACCTATTTCACCTGGCGTACTACTAAACACGAACTCACCACATATGCCTCAGAGGTCGCTACTGAAACCAGCGCATTCTTTAGACCGAACTTCTGGGTTAATACTCCAGATATCTTGCCTTTCCATTTACAAAGTGGCGCTCCATCAATCTTTGCGATGCGTGCGCTCCTTGCCGCAACGCTCACACCCTCTTGGGGTATGTATGCGGGTTACGAGTTGTACGAACATATTCCGATTCGCGAAGGCGCCGAAGAGTATTTGGATTCAGAGAAGTATGAGATCAAAGTGCGAGATTGGACCAAGCCAACTCTGGCTCCATTTATCACCCTACTCAACTCAATTCGCAGACAGAACCCTGCGCTGCAACGGCTACGTAATCTGCGCTTCCATGCCACAGACTCTGACAAAATTTTGGCTTACTCCAAGCGCGAAGGCGAAAACCTGATCTTGGTGATCGTTAACTTGGATCCGATCCATGCCCAAGAGACCATCGTGCATTGGAACTTCTTCGATCTCGGCCTCGCCGAACGCTCCTTTAATGTAGAAGACCTCATCACTGGTCATTCATTTGAATATACGCCTCATACCTGGGTGCGAATTGATCCGGCATCTCCCGGAACTCCTGTCGGACATATTCTGAAAGTGACTCTATGAGCAACGGCCTCGGCGATTTAGATATCTACTTAATTGGCGAAGGTCGCCACGAAGAGTTATGGAAGGCGCTTGGATCTCAAGTGCGCCGTGATGCTTTGGGCAACTTGCTCGGGACCAACTTCTCTGTGTGGGCTCCAAATGCCCGGTCTGTGGCGCTTATCGGATCATTTAATTATTGGGATAAGAACTCTCACCCCATGCAGAGTTTGGGTTCCAGTGGTATTTGGCAATTGTTTGTTCCTGGTGTCGGCCCCGACACTCCCTACAAATATTCAATCCTTGGGTTAGGTGGAAACTGGGTAGATCACGCCGATCCAATGGCGCGTGCAACCGAGCACCCACCACACACCGCCTCCGTTGTCACTGAGAGCAGATACGAGTTTAAGGATGCGACGTGGCTAGAAAAACGCGCGCATGCAAAACCTTGGGAAGAGGCGCTCAGTGTCTACGAGGTTCACGTTGGTTCTTGGAAGCCTGGGCTTTCGTATCGCGACTTAGCGACAGAGCTCGTCAATTATGTAAAAGAGATGGGCTTTACCCACGTGGAGTTTCTTCCACTCTGTGAACATCCATACGGTCCATCGTGGGGTTATCAGGTCACCTCGTTCTTCGCACCAACATCTCGATTTGGTTCTCCAGATGAACTTCGTTACCTGATTGATTCACTGCACCAAGCAGATATCGGCGTGATTATGGATTGGGTTCCAGCTCACTTCCCTAAGGATCAATGGGCGCTGGCGCAATTTGATGGAACCGCTCTTTATGAACATGCCGATCCCCGCCAAGGAGAGCATCCCGACTGGGGTACCTTGATCTTCAACTATGACCGTAATGAAGTTCGCAACTTCTTAGTCGCGAGTGCCCTCTATTGGTTGCAAGAGTTCCATATCGATGGAATTCGAGTCGATGCAGTTGCCTCAATGCTCTATCTCGACTATTCGCGCAACGAAGGCGAATGGATTCCCAACGAACATGGCGGTCGCGAAAATCTTTCTGCCGTGCGCTTCTTGCAGGAGTTAACTGCTACCTGTTATCGCGAAGTTCCCGGGTGCATGATTATCGCCGAAGAGTCCACCGCTTGGCCTGGTGTTACGCGCTCTACCGAAAGCGGTGGGTTGGGATTTGGATTTAAGTGGAACATGGGTTGGATGCATGACACCTTGGAATATATTCAAGAGGATCCCATTAACCGCGTCTATCACCATAATGAGATTACAAAAGCAATCTTGTATGCCTGGTCAGAGAATTACATGCTTCCCTTCTCGCACGACGAGGTAGTACATGGCAAAGGTTCGCTCGTTGCCAAAATGCCTGGTGATCGCTGGCAGCAACTTGCCAATTTGCGCGCTCTCTACGGATTTATGTGGGCCCACCCTGGCAAGAAATTGCTTTTCATGGGATGCGAGTTCGCGCAGTCTGGGGAGTGGAACGCATCTCAATCACTCGATTGGCACCTCACGCAATATGCGGAGCATCATCAAATTCAAGCAACAGTTGCCGAACTCAATTCAACTTACAAGAGCCGCGCCGAACTCTGGCAGCGTGACATCACCCCATCAGGTTTTCAATGGATGGTCGTTGACGATGGTGCGGCAAATATTGTGGCCTTTGCTCGCTACGGTCATGATGGCCGCCCGCTTGTATCGGTCACCAATTTTTCGCCAGTGCCACAGCTCTTCTACAAATTGCCACTTCCAGGTGACTATCGCTGGAAATTAACCCTCAACACCGATGATCTTCGATTTGGTGGTTCTGGAGTAGCTCCTGCAGATATACAAACAATCCATGAGGAATATAAGGGGCAACCAACGCACACGGTCCTCGCCATTCCACCACTTGCCACGATTTGGCTCACCCCAGAGGGCTAATTGCTTTTCTAGATCAACTAGTTTTCTAGACCGGCCCTTCGTGACGCTATTGTGTCCCGGTGGCACGCGGCGATCAACGTTACTTAGGCTCTCATCTCACCCACGAGGGAACTAACTTCGCCATCTGGGCGCCATCAGCGAGCAAAGTCGAACTCTGCCTGATCGATGTAGTTGATGGAAAATTTGTAGAAACCCGCCATGATCTGGTGGATCGCAACGGTCCCATCTATCACGGTTACTTCCAAGGCGTCCGTGCCGGTCAGCGATATGGCTTCCGGGTTTATGGACCTTGGGAACCAGATAAGGGCTGGCGTTTTAATCCCAATAAATTGTTGATCGATCCCAACGCCCATACCCTTGTTGGCGAGCTGCAGTACGTTCCAGAAATTTATGCTCACGTGGCTACCGACGGCGTAGGCACTGGTGATCTCAATGTGATGGATACCCGGGACAACTTAGAGTTTGTCCCTCATTCGGTTGTAGTGGCAAGTACTCGCGTTCCAGATACTCGCCCCATCACAAACTGGTCCAAGACCGTTATTTACGAAGCCCATGTTCGCGGACTTACCATTTTTAACCATCAGATTCCTGAAGAGGAGCGCGGTACTTATAAGGCGCTTGGACATCCCAGCACTATTGCCTACCTGCAAACCCTTGGGATCACAGCGCTGGAATTACTGCCGATCCACCACTTTATTACCGAACCTGCCGTCGCGGCTCGCGATCGAGTAAATCACTGGGGTTATAACGCGATTGCCTTCTCCGCTCCGCACGCGGGCTATGCCGCCACCGATGACCCAGTTCGCGAGTTGCGCGAAGCGGTAGCGAAATTGCACGAGGCAGGTATTGAAGTGCTTCTCGATGTGGTCTACAACCACACCGCCGAGGGAGGCCCCGGCGGGCCAACCCTCTCATTCCGCGGCATCGACTCTCGTAACTTCTATCGCCGCGCCACCGAGGACACGTACGACGATTTCACCGGTTGCGGCAACACGGTAGATGTCCGCCGTCCGCACGTAGTACGGATGATCATCGACTCATTGCATTGGTGGTGTGAAGAGATCGGTATTGATGGCTTCCGCTTTGACCTGGCTGCTGCGCTCGCGCGTAGCCATGATGAGATCGATGGAATATCTGCCTTGATTGTCGCCATGGTGGCCGATCCTGTTCTGCGTGAACGCAAACTTATTGCCGAACCATGGGATACCCGTGGATATGCACTCGGATATTTTCCCTACCCGTGGCGTGAGTGGAATGACAAGTACCGCGATGCCCTCCGCAAATTCTGGTTGGCTGAAGCAGGTGGAGCAGCGCCTACTGGGGTTGGCGAGCTCGCCACCAGACTTTCCGGTTCTCATGACATCTTTGCTTATCGCGGTCCAACTTCCACCATTAACTTTTTAACTGCGCACGATGGATTTACTCTTAACGATGTCGTCACCTACACGCGTAAACACAACGAGCCAAATGGCGAGAACAATCGCGATGGCAGCGATTCAAATTACTCATGGAACGCTGGTATTGAAGGCATTACAAACCACTTCACCATCAACGAGATCAGACAGCGCCTCAAGAAATCGATGATGTCCTGTCTCTTACTTTCTGCAGGTATTCCTATGATCACCATGGGAGATGAAGTTGGCAGAAGTCAGATAGGTTCTAACAATGCGTACTCGCTTCCCAATTCATCTGACCCAGAAGTGCTGCGCGCTGATTCCGCATTTAACGGCGGCTGGGCTTTAAGTTGGAAATACGATGCTCATCAGGTAGATATGCTCGAGACAACAGTAAGTTTGATTCAGATTCGCAAAAATTACTTGATGCCAGTCGCCCGTATGTTCTTTACCGGACAACTTGATCTCAATACCTCGCGCAAAGATTTAGCCTGGTTCACTCGCAATGGACAAGAGATGACTCAAGCCGATTGGGACAAACTCGATAACCGCAATCTCATGATGTACGTAGAGGCCGGTGAAGATCGCGGATTACTATTGATGTTTAACGGCTCGATCATTCAAAAAGAGTTCACACTGCCAGGCAGTCACCTCGGAGACTCATTCCGCTCTGTCTTTGACTCGGCCGAAAACGTGCTCCACTACTCACCGCGCTTAGCGGCACCGGGGAGCAAGGTCATCTTGCAGGCTCACGCTGTGCAGGTCTGGCTAGTAAACCGAACGATTGCGGCTAAGTAACAATCCCTGAAAACAGCCTCAATCTGTGGAGAATAAACTTCTGAAATTATACCTCTAGAGGTATAATTTCATTCTATGAGGACCCTGGACAGTGCAGCAATAATCGACGAGGTGCGCCGGATGGCCGGCCTGACTCAGGCGCAGTTGGCGCGACGTTCCGGCACTTCGCAGGCTGCAATTGCTAGATACGAAAGTGGGGATTCAAATCCATCTACCGCCACTTTGCAAAGAATCACAAGAGCTGCGGGATTTGAAGTGCAACTTAATTTGGTAGCCGTAAAAGCGAGCGACCTTTCATCCAAACGTGCGGCCAAACTCAGAAAGCAGAGAGGCAAAATTAACTCACTGTTATCTGAAGCAGGTGCGAGTAATCCGCGCATTTTTGGT
>CAIMBV010000104.1 GCA_903839355.1 uncultured Actinomycetes bacterium | reverse complement strand
GGTCTGGGTGTAGCCATCGGGTTGAAAGATAGGGTCGTATCCGAATCCATTTGTACCTCGTGGGGTAAGGAGTATCTGCCCAACAATCTCCCCCTCCCGCACGACCTCTCGCACTCCAGAGGCGTGGCCTGCAGGCATCGCTAAAACGACGGCACACCTAAAGCGAGCGCCATACGTCGGGTTCGAAATCTCTTGAATCTCGCGAAGCACCTTCTCAAGATTCGCCTTGTCATCCCCGTGTACGCCTGCCCAGCGGGCTGAATAGATCCCGGGGGCTCCTCCGAGAGCATCAACACAGAGTCCGCTGTCATCGGCCAAGGCGGGTAAGCCCGTGTACTCACATATCTGATGGGCCTTAAGCTGAGCGTTTTCCGCGAAGGTAGCGCCCGTCTCTTCGACATCTGGCATATCGGGAAAGTCGCGAAGCCCCAGTACCTCAATCTCCAGATTGGTAGCACGCAACATTCGCTCAAATTCTTCGACCTTGCCCAAATTGCGGGTCGCAAGAACAATTTTTTTGGGAGATTTAACTTCGGAAGAGCCTTTATCGACCACGCGTAATTATCCTCTGGGGCCGATTAAGCCAGAGCCGCTGCTTGTAAGCGGGTGAGTTCGGCGCAACCTGCCACACCTAAATCCAAGAGTTGATTGAGTAATGAGCGATCAAAGGGAACACCTTCGGCAGTTCCTTGAACCTCAACGAAATTTCCGTCACCTGTGCAGACAATGTTCATATCGGTATCGGCATCGACATCCTCTTCGTAACAAAGATCGAGCATCGGGACGCCCTTGATAATTCCAACGCTTACTGCTGCAACCGACTGACGCAAAGGTTTGCGATCAGCGATGATATGACCTTTCTCCTTCGCCCAGGTAATCGCGTCGGCAAGTGCAACATATGCGCCTGTAATCGCCGCCGTGCGAGTGCCGCCATCTGCCTGCAGAACATCACAGTCGATCACGATCGTATTCTCTCCAAGCGCGTGAGTATCGACCACTGCACGTAGAGAACGACCTACCAATCGAGAAATCTCCTGAGTGCGACCGCCGAGTTTTCCTTTAACGCTCTCACGATCTGAACGGGTATGCGTGGCACGTGGAAGCATCGCGTACTCACTTGTGACCCAACCTTGCCCCTTGCCAGTAAGCCAGCGCGGAACACCGGGAGTAAAGGAGGCAACACAGAGAACGCGAGTGTTTCCAAACTCCACAAGAACTGAGCCTTCGGCATTCTTCAACCAATTACGCGAGAAAGAGATGGGACGAAGTTCATTCGCTCCACGATTTTCCAAACGAGCACTCATCTAAATTTCCCCTTCAACGCTGTGAACCTCTGGACCTAGAAACCTGCGTGCTAATTTGCTAAATGATTCGGTATCTCCCGTTGCAATAAATTTATATGTGGGAGCACCAGATACATTAAGTAGTTCATTTTCAATCAATGTGCGATATAAATCCTTTGCTGTCTCTTCAGCACTAGAGACCAAGGTGACTCCATCACCCATCACATAGGAGATAACTCCGGTCAGCAATGGATAGTGCGTACATCCCAAGACCAAGGTATCTACATCTGCCTCAATCAAAGGTTGCAGATACTCTCTAGCAATCTCAGTGATGGCCGCGCCGGAGGTCTCACCTCGCTCTACAAACTCCACGAAGGCAGGGCAAGCCACATCTGTAATCGTTAACTGTGGCGCTGCAGCGAAGGAATCCAGATATGCCCCAGATTCGATGGTCGCATTTGTTCCAATCACACCCACTCTTCCTGAGCGCGTAGCTGAAACTGCACGTCTGACGGCGGGCTGGATCACTTCTAGTACTGGAATCTCGTATCGCTCTCGGGCGTCGCGCAAAGTTGCCGAGGATGCCGTATTGCAGGCAATGACGATTGCTTTTACTCCTGCGGCGACCAATTCATCCAGAATCTCGAGTGTGAACGAGCGAACTTCGGCCAAGGTGCGTGGCCCATAGGGACCTCTGGCGTTATCCCCCACGTAGATGATTGATTCGCCGGGTAATTGATCGATGATTGCTCTAGCTACAGTCAATCCACCTAATCCAGAATCGAAGACTCCGATAGGAGCCGAGGATGCGGGATGTGACACCCGATAAGTCTAGCCGCCCGCCAAGAGGTTCAGCAGACTCTCTTGTAGCCATCCCAACCAGAAATACACGGCGTAGATAGGCTTTTGAGGATCTTCATCGGAGAGAGTTTCAAAGAGGTCAAACGACTCTGGGTTAATTTCAAGTCGGACGGAGAGCGCCAAACGAAGGTCGTTGATCGCCATGAGCCAGATCTCGCCCTCAAGATCTTCAACAACTCCACCGCGGTCTTCATCAACGATTACTGCAAGAGCTTCTCGGACTTGCGTCAAGGTTCGCTTCTTCTTCCCGCGCAACGTAGGTTCGGTATATCTCCTGAAATCCGCAGCTGCCTCCGGATCTGCATAAGCATTTGGTAACAGTCGTAATAACACTGGATCTTCAGGCGGAGCGATCTCATCTGGAGCAGCCTTAAGTTGTGCCATAAGTTGTGCGAAGGGGTCACTTTCGTCATAGTGATGACTGAAGTCACCTTCACCTAATAACTCCAGGAGTTGTTCAACCAAGTTGATCAAGATATGTGCTTCATCGATCGATAGTTCCAGTGAGTAAATTCCACCTGAACGCGTGAACTCTGACATTACGCCACCACTTTAAATCTTGTCATCGCGCTGCAACGTCGCCCACAGACCATGTTCATGCAATCTCTGAACGTCACGTTCCATCTCTTCACGTGAGCCAGTTGTCACTGCGGCACGCCCCTCATTGTGAACTTGCATCATGAGTTCGTGAGCATGTTCTTGGGTAAATCCGAAGAGCTTTACAAAGACGTAGGTCACATAGCTCATGAGGTTAACGGGATCATCCCAGACGATGGTTACCCAAGGTTTATCGACAAGTTGAGAGATATCGAGATCCGACTCAGTGACCGTATCTATTGCCATATCAACCTCCCATCGTGAATCTTCTTGCACTATCTAGTAAATAGTAAAAGTGAACAATAAAAGTGAATAATCGAAATGCAAGTTATCGAGCCCAAACAATAACAAAGGAGGTCTGGGTTGCAGCGAAATTTTGATCAGCGGCGATCGTCAGCCGATACGGTACAAATCCAGAACTTCCGTTAGTTATCGTGAAGGTCGCAAGGCCGGAACTATCGGTCAGGGCGCTCGCCCCATTGCTGAGCGCAACGGTGACACCAGCGACTGCCGGTGAGACCTGCGCCTTAATGGTGTACGGAACGCCAACCTTCATGGATGCCGGAATTGTCCAGGTCAGAACTCTGGAAACATTAATCGCCACAGTTGGAGTGTCACCTTCAAGTCGCTGCCAAGAGCCGTCGCTGAACATTCGAATATTGGTATTTTGAGTTAACTGCAGAGTGCTCGTGAAGGTCCCGTCAGCAGCTGTCACCCCATCTTGGACCGTGGTCCATGTACCTCCCGGCGACTGCGTCTGAAGGTGAACAGGGATACCGGCCGCAGGAGTCTTATCAGGCAAGGTGAAGGTTCCCACTACTTTGGTGGGAGTTCCGATCGAGATATTTGTTGAATCAGCGGAGAGAGACGCTGCGACTGAGTCTGGAGCAATTGAAAGCGCCACTACTCGAATAGCTTGAAAAGCGCTCGGGTCTTCCATGCCAAAGGTCCACTCAGATAATCCGCCGAGTCGATACTGAGATACTAAATTCGCGCGCGCAGAAAAACTCTGCGCATCTTGGTACCAGACTGTTCGATAGGCGGTACAGGTCGTAAGCG
>CAIMBV010000103.1 GCA_903839355.1 uncultured Actinomycetes bacterium | reverse complement strand
TGTACTGAATCGTTAAATATCGACTGGCAGTGATCGCATCCGAGATCTCCTTTGCCAGTGGTGATTCATTTACACCATCTGCGATGGTTATGCGATGAGAGATATCTGCAGCTAGCAGTTTAGAGATTCTCTCTTTGAGTCCAATGATTGCGCCTCGTTCACTCTCATGGGTGGAGAGTTCCGCGAGAAGTTGCAATCCCAAAACCAGAGTCAAGGCTTCAACTTGGGTGAGAGATCGCGGCTGATCAAGCACTTGAGGGTCATTAACGGCAACATGGTTGGGATCTTCAAAATCGATATTGAGAAGTTCCAAGTGCGTATAACCCGGAAGTCCGCACATGTGAAGGAGTGAGAGATCCTTCGAAATTTGAGTCGGAGTAGAATTAAAGCGTTGTGCCAATTGCTGAATAGACATTCCTTGATTATTTAAAATAAAAGGAATTAGGTTCAAGGCGCGCGAGACGCGATCTAGAGCGTTCTCGTTCATAACTTACTCCGCAATACTTGGACTAACTCTTGAACTCTCTCGTGTGGCTCTTCGAGAACTAGATCCGGACCAAACCAGAGTAATTGCTCAAGCCAATTGTTCCCGAGCGAGATCTCGATTCGATCCCACTCCCCATATACGCCTGAAACAGTTCCCCGAGATCGCAAACTCTGACAGGTTCCTACCCGAACCCGAGCAAGAAATCTGGTGGTGGGCTCAGGCGCCAGCATCAAGAGATGGTCTTCAATGCGGAAATCTTCTGGAATCGCAAAAGCCTCGGGCTTGCTTTCGAATTTGATATCTGAAGTAATTCGCGAAACTTTAAAAACTCTTATCCCTCTCTTTTCTAGGTCCAGGCCGACCAAATACCAGGAGCCTTTCCAAAGAGTTAAGCCATAAGGTGAGATTCGTCGTTGGCTCACATTTCGACTGCGATAGGTGAAGGAGATGTTGCGCAGATTGGATATGGCCTCCCACAACGATGGAAAGAGAGGAGTCTCATTTTCCAGCGAGAGAGTGCCATGTCCGAAATCTTCTGTTAGAGCAGTTCCCCCGAGAGCCTCAAGCTTCTGGAGCGCGAGATCGCCGCTCTGGGAGAAGAGTTGGTTGCGCCAGATCTTGGCGGCAAGTGAAAGATAGGAAAGTTCTGATGGAGTGAGTTCGCCAAGTTTTAACTCATAATCATCTTCCAGAATTCGATATCCAACTTCATCTTCAAAGAAAACGTCCTGTGGCTTGACCTGGATGATGATGCCAAGCGCCCTGAGATCATCCTTATCTCTCTCAAACATGCGCTCTACCGCATCACGTTTTCCGGCGTATCCCGCCACTCGTTCAAAGATCTCGTCTTTACTGAGGAAACGCCGAGTGGCAAGGAGAGCCATCGTGAGATTAATTAATCTCTCGGTCTTGTTGTCAGCCACTCCCCAACTCTAGGCGTTTGCTAGTATCTCCACCTGATTTCACGCTCAAAAACAAGGAGAAGCTAGATGAATTTCTCGTCCTCACGAACTCTTCGAGTCTCTGCACTGGCATTGATCGCATTAGTTTCTACATCTATTTCGTACTCGGCTAGTGCCACAACTCAGAGCATCGGAAAGGCAAAAGTGAGCGCAACAGTTCTTCCTACCGTCACTGCCCATGCGGGTGTTGCACCCGTCATTGGCAAACCTGAAGGCAACCCTCCAACTGTGCTGACGAAGAAAGACATCATCGTAGGCAAAGGCAAGGCGGCTGTTTCCTCCTCAACTGTTACCGCTCATTATGTTTTGATGTCATGGAAGACAGGCAAGGTCCTTCAAAGTTCTTGGGTTACACCGAAAACTCCACCAACTTTTCCTTTATCTGGGGTAATCACCGGATGGCAGCAAGGTATTCCTGGAATGAAGGTTGGCGGACGTCGTCTCCTCGTTATTCCACCTGCTCTGGCTTATGGAGCAGCCGGCTCAGGACCAGTCGGCCCGAACGAGACTCTCATTTTCGTAGTAGACCTAGTAGCCGTTAAATAACCGCTTCGTCCTCGGGGAGCCCGTAGGCTCCTTTTGAAGGACGTCGTCTGCGCAGAGGTGCGGTAACTCCTGGAGCCAACCTGCGAGCTTGAATCAAGAAGCCAGTGTGACCAATCATTCGATGCACTGGTCGGACTGCGAGACCTTCATGATGCCATTGCCGAACGAGCGACTCGCTACTTTCTGGTTCGGTGAATCGTCCGCTCTCTTTAATAGCTTCAGCCATTGCCGAAAGCTGTGTCGTTGTAGCTACATAGGCCAGCAGAACTCCACCCGGATGTAAAACATCGTCAGCGAGTTGCACGCACTCCCATGGAGCTAGCATGTCCAAGACCATTCGATCGTATTTCTCATCGGTTGCCTTATCTTGCAAAGAGCCGAGAGTGAGCGACCAATTCTCGGGTTTGCCGTTGAAATATTCAGTTACATTTCGAGTAGCAATCTGCGCGAATTCCTCACGTCTTTCAAATGAATCCACTTGACCAGTTGGACCAACGGCGCGCAATAGAGCGATGGTGAGCGCACCTGAACCTACGCCCGCTTCAAGGACTCGAAGACCCGGAGCAATATCAGCAAATCCAACAATGAGGGCTGCATCTTTGGGATAAACGATTGTTGCACCGCGTGGCATTGATAGAACGTAGTCGCCGTAGAGTGGTTTAAAGGCTAAGAATTTGAGTCCTGC
>CAIMBV010000102.1 GCA_903839355.1 uncultured Actinomycetes bacterium | reverse complement strand
GTATTTTGCAGTGTAGGTACCTGCGGCGGAGTTTGAGATAGTACAGGTGTACGTAACGCTGCCTGGCCCAGCGGCGAAAGGTCCAGCAGCCGTGCAGCTAGCTGCACCGCCCGTCCAAGTCACAGTCCACGTTCCAGAGCTTCCCGCAGGGGCCGTTGCATTGGTGGGACCGGAAACGGTTGCAGTAAATACAACGGTAGTTCCCAGTGTGACTGATGAGCCCGAAGTATTTGTTACGGTATTTGTTGGCGTTGGCTTAGCCACTGTCACTGTGCTCGAGCCAAGTTGTGAAGCCGCTACCTGGATGTAGTTCGTATCGGTTGCTAGGTTTGGGAAGTTTCCGGTGTTGAAGGCAGCAATATAAGTTCCGCCGTTAACTTCGACAATTTTACAAGTG
Source organism: uncultured Actinomycetes bacterium (assembly GCA_903839355.1). Classification (GTDB taxonomy): domain Bacteria; phylum Actinomycetota; class Actinomycetes; order Nanopelagicales; family Nanopelagicaceae; genus PALSA-747. Next base: position 4,376 of record CAIMBV010000102.1, on the reverse strand, counting down.
TACGTAGCTTGATTTGAGGCAGGTGAAGCATAGGTCACTCCAAGTACGCAGTTTGAGTTGGTCTGGCCCGCTGTTCCGGAAATCGTCCAGAGAGATTTGTCGTCAACTACATTTGGGGAAGCGGATTGACCAGTAACAGTCGCCGTGAAAGTTACGGTGCTACCCAAAGTGTTAACGCTGTCAGATCCAACTGTTGCGGAGATTGAATAATTGGGGTCCGCAGATTGAACCCAAGTCTTGGCAGCAAGAGCAGTATGAGCGGCTACACCAGCCTGGTTAATATATGTCGTAGGCACTTGATCGTTGATGCCCGTCTTTACGGCTTCTCCTGACCACCCATAAATTGTTGCGCTGTAGTTTGCAACCGTGAAGGTGTTCTCCCAGTTATTTAGCCCCTGGCTTGAAGCAGTTATGCCAGTCACGTTCCATCCACTGAGATTTTGATCTTCACTACTGTTAAAGAAGATGTACTGCATATTCGTTACTTTGGTTGTTGTCCAAGTATGAATATCCTGATTAAAGTTTGAGGCGCCGTCGAACATACCAATCATGGTGGTAGCCACACCGGGATTCCATGCGGTGCTAGCTAGAGCACTGTTCACAGCAGTGTCATTGCCAAACATGAAATCAAATTGAGTGACTTTTCCAACGTTCCAAGAAGACAAATTGTTGGTGTTGCCGTCATTGAACTTTGTGACAGTGGTAAAGGTCGGAGCATTGGCAGTTGCGGTCTGAGTGCCACCGAAGAACATAAAGGCCATGTTCGTGACGTTGGTAACAGTCCATGAATGGATATCCGCGTTGAAGTTTGTTGCAAGCTCGAACATGCCGACCATGGTTGACCCTGCCGCTGCAGGGGTCCAGGCGGTGCCACTAAGTGCCGCATTCACCGATGTGTCGTTGGCGAACATATAGTTAAAATTGGTTACGGCGGATACTGTCCACCCCAGCACATTTGCACCGTCATTAAATTTAGTTGCACTCGTGAAAACCGCAACAGGTGCTGAAGCCGATTGCGTTCCACCAAAAAACATGTAAGACATATCGGTTACATGAGATGTGGTCCAGGTAGAGATATTGGCGTCAAAGTTCGTTGCAAGTTCGAACATTCCCTGCATGGTCGTTGCGGAAGCTGACGTGGCCCAAGTAGTTCCGGTAAGAGCCCCGTTTATACCGCTGTCATTAGCAAACATGTAGTTGTAGTTAGTAACTTTGGGAACGCTCCATGAGAGGAGTGTGCCGATGTTGTCATTAAATATTGTGGCTGTTCCAAAGGTAGGCGGAGCTCCCGGGACGCCTCCAAAGAACATGTAAGACATATCAGTTACGTTGGCAACGTTCCAGGAGTGGATATCGGCGTTAAAAACTATTGCACCAGCAAACATGGCCGACATGTTTGTCACGTTGCCGGTATTCCAATCAGTGAGCGTGTGCCCTCCGTTATTGAAGGCGAGCGCGCCGAAAAACATGTAGGTCATGTTTGTTACGGCGGCTGTGTTCCAATAATTGCTTCCAGAGTTGTAATCGACATTCTGGTTGAAAGCAGTTGCGCCGTAGAACATGTAGGACATGTCTGTAACGGAGCTGGTATTCCAACTTGAGATATCAACATCGTTGAAGCTGGTAGCGCCATCGAATGCGTAACTTAAATTTGTAACGGTGGCCCCAGTTGGTAGGGCATTTGGAACGGTGAGGAGATAAGCCGCACCGTAGAAGGCACCGGAGAGATTTGTTAATCCGCTCCACGCTGTGACCGCGTTGAGGTAAGCAGCACCACCAGCACTCCAGGAGACATTGCCATTACCGAAGTGCGTTATCGATCCTGTAGTAGGTGCCCCCACCTTGACCTGATACGTACCTGCAGCTGCATATGTATGCGTCATGTCTGCCGAGTCGGTGTTACTTGTTACCGTGGTGGTGGTTCCGTCATTCCAAATAATGCTTACGCCCGTGTAAGCGGGGTTTCCAGATGCAGTTCCAATTGGAAGCGAAACAGTTTCATTGGGGCCAACAGTCTTGAAAGTTAAGTCGATTACGTCAGAGGCAGCGTGTGCATGCGTCTGACCCAGCGCGAAAGTAAAAAAGATGCAGACAAAAGCCAACAAAGTGTAGGAAACGAATCGCAAACCCTTTGCAAGACTAGGCATGGGGAAGCGTGAAGGAGGCACGGCGGAAGGGGTTAACAAGTATTAAACCCCCATAAGACAGACCTCAACATGGTTTAATTCTACGCGTAGGGGCAACGATTTATCCCTTTTACCCTTTTATTTAGGGCATTCTCAGGAAACCGAGATATATATCATGTCTACTTCTGTTCTACTTTTTTTTGCCCGCCACTTGTTCTTTAATCTGAGTTATTAAGTGGAACTTGGTGACGGTGTCGGAGCCGGAGTTGTCCCTACGGCGCCATCCCCCGTAGGGGCAACCGGGGTGATCTGGAGGTTCAGGACCACCGCTCCATCTGGCACCTCGGAGCTGGCGGCCAGCAAGGTGGCCGAATTCTTGAAATATGGCAGGTTAAAGGAGCCGATAGCCGCGGCATATTGAAGGGCGGTAGCCGTTCCCCGATCCGATGACTCCGTGGCTGGGTTAAAGCCCCCGGCAATCACCATACTGTCGATCGTGTAGGAGGCAGGAAGGTGCTCAATTGCCCCATAGTTCTGCAGAGCGATGATCAGAGCGGCCTCGTCGATCGAGGTCAAAGTTATCGAGGTCTTTAGGGGAGTTGCAGTCCCATTGAGGCTCGTCTTGTTACTCAGCAAGCCCTCAAATTGAGGCAAACTTGCCTCCTTTGGTACGAAGGATTGCGCAGCTAGGAAGATAACCATCAGAGCGAGCAAGAGATCAGCGAACATCCAGCCAGCTTGGTGGGAGGCATCTTCTAAGGCAGCTTTACGGGAGCTCATTTCGCCTCGAAATTATTACTGCCATCGTTCTTGGAGTTCTTAGGACGGGAAAGCGCTTTGTTCCGCTCCGCCTCACGCTTTGCCGCTTTCCACTCATTTTCTCGCTGGGCCTTCTTCTGTTTCTTCTTCAATTTCGATTGCAAGGCCATTAGCTCTGTGCGAGTCTGGTTAAGTTCAATTTCAACCTTTTTTAGCTCTTTGCGGGCGTGAGCGCGCCGGGGAAGTGATTGCGCTATCACATCCACACGCTTGGTGGCCGCCTCCAGCGTTGCCGTGGCCTGATCAACGCTCTCAACATGAATCTTGCCTGTCTCAGAATCTTTAAAATCAAATTTCTCGCGCTCTATTTCAACAAGTTCTCGAGAATCCGAATCCCCGTGTTCTTTACGCTTCTTATCTTTCTTCACTTTGCGCGTTAACTTCTCGTCTTCATCATCAAAATTGGCGAATTGCTTTTCATAGTTAGAACTTCGCGAGCTATAAGTTTCTCGAGCATCCCCACCGTTGGATCCAACGATGACCGCGTCCTCCTCGTCTCTACCATCAACTTGTCGCGGCAAGGCTTTAAGTCCAACATCAATCCGTTTTGATGCGATTGCAAGGTTTTGTGTCGCTTCAACAACTCTTTCAAATGACTTTGCAAGAGCAGAGTCAATCGTGAGAGGAGTTAATCGGCGCTTATCGAACAAGAAGGATTCAACTTCAATAACCAGCGTCAACCGCTCTCGAAGAGCATCTTGCTCAAAGGCGGCCGCCTTCTTAATCGCGGAGCGGTTCATAAATGGAGTAACAAACGTCAAGATAATAACCGTTGCAATAATGTAGAAGTCATCCTCTGCAACATGGCTAAGGGTCCAGACCTTTGCCAGAACGCCATAACCATTCTGCCAAAATTGCAAGAAGTTAACGACAGATGCCGCACTGCTCTTAGCAGTGTAGATCGAGAAGCCGGTCGTCGCCTTTCCTACAGCAAGCCAGGTCAACGCCACCGGAACGAAGACGAGAACGTTTCTGATCAACACCATCGCCGAGTAGATAGGGCCTTCAACCGACTCAACATCAGGATGTGGCATTAAGGTCATTACATCGTTGGATGCCCAGACCGATAAGTTTTTACCCTCTTCAATGGCATTGCTTAAGCCTTCAAGGTACGGGTCTTCTTCGAGTCCGTAATTCTCACCGTACTCGCGGAGGCGAGCGGCCAGCTCAGGATTCGCCGAATCCTGTCGACCCCGCTCTTTCTCTTTCTCCTTGCGCGCACGATTCTCTTTCTTTCGAGAGCGCTTTTTGTCGTCTAACTCTTCAGGTACGTCAGGGCGCGGATCATCCTTCTTCCTACGCCATAATTTCATAGCATAAAAGTAACAGTATGTCACTACTTTTCTCTCATTTTACGCTCATTCGGGAGATAAACGTCAGAAGATGTTCACTAGATTCACAGGATGAATCTTGTTTTTTTGTACTCCGTGG
>CAIMBV010000101.1 GCA_903839355.1 uncultured Actinomycetes bacterium | reverse complement strand
CTCGCCCTGTCCAGATTTTAGCCCCAACATATCGACCGAACTAGGTTTCCAATTGCGGATTAACCTGCCGGCTATTAGCGCGATGGTGCCATCACCAATGATCAACACCTTAGCGCCAGGCTTTGGAGCTGCTTTTAGTATTCCTTGAGTAACAACTGCAGTTGGTTCTACAAGGGCGGCAGATTCATTGGTTACGGAGTCGGCAATCGTGTGTACAAGTCTGGCCGGGACAGCCATTAATTCTGCAGCTGCACCGGGACGAGTAAAGCCGATCTCATCGTAGGTAGTGCAACGATTTGAATTCCCGCTCAGACATTCAAAGCAAGTATCACAGGGGATGATTCCTTCAACAACAACTCGATCTCCAACTTTGAGAGTATTCACATCGCTGCCAAGTTCAACGACCTGGCCGCACCATTCGTGGCCTATTACAATCGGATAAATGACATATGCAGGATCAATCTTGCTATGAATGATTTCCAAATCTGTGCCACATACTCCAGTCAGAATTGGAGCTACGAGAACTTGGTCTGATCCAATCTGCGGAGTATCTGATTCCAGTAGCTCAACTCTTTCGTGACCGAATGCAGTTAATGATTTCACTTTGCGTTTCTCCTTATTTTTCGGCCGTGGAGTTCTTTGGTGAGTTGATCTGCGTGCTTAATAACTAGTTTTCCTAAATTAGCCACTTGAGTATCTGAAAGGTCTGTCTTGACTCCTGTTGCGCTGATCGCGCCGATGCACTTACCAAAATGATCGAAGAAAGTGGCACCTACGCAGAAAATTCCTTGAGCGTCCTCTTCATCATCAGTGGCAAATCCAACGCCTCGAATATGCTCTAACTCTCTTTTTAAATCTGAAATCTTTGTGATCGAATTTTTAGTTCGAGATACCAAGCCGCATTCGCGAGCAACTGATTCAACTTCAGCATCAGTGAGCTCGGCCAGGATTGCCTTACCTGCCGAACTCACGTGGGGGAGTTCGCGAATCCCAAGGGGGGTGTGGAAGCGAACAAAACCTGGCCCATCGACTCGATCAATGAAGACGGGGTAACCTCCGTCATTTCGAGCTACGCGAATTGTCAGTCCTGATTTGGAACTGAGCTGTGCCAGAATGGGACGGGCAACAGCGATAAGTGGATCATGCGCAGCCGCTAAATCACCCAGCCTTATCAACATCATCCCAGGCAGGTATTTAGGCCCAGGTTCCACAGCGCGCAAATAACCGTAATCAACTAACGTTCGCAGAGTTGCAAGGACAGCTCTTTTTGATCCTCCAACTGCCTTCGCAATATCCGAGAGCGGCATCCCAACGTCGGGACCACCCACAATCAACTCAACTAGGTCCAGGGCGCGCGCGACGCTTCCAACCGAAGTCGACGAGCCTTCTGCCACGTGTTCTCCCCACAAACTATTGAAATGCGAATCATTGACAATTACTTGTACTACGCAATACTAAAGTGCCGAACGGTGTTCGGCAATACAGAACGGAAGATAAATGTTGGCTGACTCGCTTTTAGGTGGCTTTCCTTCGGAACTCATTCCCGCTTCGAGCAAAGTTAAATTTCCTGACGGCGCCGACTTTCGTATCGAGATCCCGTCAGTCGAAGGTCCCAAGGTTCTTCAAGCCGTCCTCGATGAGGCCAAAGCACGCGGCGTAACGGTCAATCGCGTTTCTCAAGGTAGCGGCGCCATGCTGCATTCCGAGGCAGAACTACGTGAATTTTCCCGCATTGCTGCTGATGCCGGAGTCGAGATCTCGTTATTCATTGGACCGCGCGAAGAGTGGGGCGTAGGCGCGATGTCTCGCAGCCCTGAAGGTCCAGCACTTGGAGGATCGGTTCGTGGAATGCGTCAACTCCGTTACGCAGTTGAAGATTCTCTGCGCGCAATCGAGTCTGGCATTCGTGGGCTCTTGGTCGCCGATCTTGGACTGTTACAAGTGCTTAGCGAGGCGCGTAGCGCAGGCAAGATTCCAGCAGATGTCATCTTTAAAGTTTCTGTGATGAAAGCACCTTCGAATCCAGCGACACTTAAAGTTCTGGAGAGCTTAGGCGGGGATACGGTAAATCTTCCTACTGATCTCACACTTAATGAGCTCTACGAGATGCGCTCAGTAACAAATTTGCCAATCGATCTTTATGTTGAGGCGCCAGATGGTCTAGGTGGAGTTGTACGTGGGAATGAGATTGCGGATTTAGTAGCTGCTGCCGCTCCCTTGTACGTCAAATTCGGCTTACGAAACTCACGCCCGCTTTATCCTTCGGGTCTACATCTTGATAACGATGCTGCGATCATCGCCCGTGAAAAAGTACGTCGCGCCAGCATTGCCTTGGAGTGGTTGAAGCGCGATTCCCGCGAATTTGTACAATCTAAAGCAGGTGCAGAAGGGCTTGGCATTCCACAGCTATGACAACTCTGCCCACGTTCCCTATCAACTTTCGCAGTAGCGAATGGTTTGCTGGCAATGATGAAGTTGCCTTGGCGCACCGCGTTGTTATGGCATCTGTTGGGCACCAGATCGATGCAGATAATTCCAAACCAATAATTGGTATTGCAGATTCTTCTAGCGACCTAAATCCTTGCAATCTCCCACTACGTAAGTTTGTGGAAGAAGTGAAGCGAGGAATAACCGATGCTGGCGGAATACCGATGGTCTTTCCAGTCATGTCACTAGGCGAAGATCTTATGAAGCCAAGTGCGATGCTCTACCGCAATTTGTTGTCGATGGAGGTAGAGGAGTATCTACGTTCGTACCCCATCGACGGTGTAGTGCTTATGGCCAACTGCGATAAGAGTGTTCCAGGAGCGCTCATGGGAGCACTGAGCACAGATCTGCCGACTCTTATGTTTACTGCAGGAGCTAGGCCACCCGCCGTGTATAAAGGTAAGAAGGTTGGCACCGGCACCGAACTCTGGAGAATGTGGTCTGATTACAGGGCTTCAAAGATCTCTGAATCTGAGTGGAAAGAGTTCGAAGCCTGTTTAAATTGCGGGCTGGGCTCGTGCAACACGATGGGTACTGCATCATCCGTTGCGATGATGGTTGAAGCCCTGGGACTCACGTTGCCAGGTACTTCAACCCATGCCGAGAACAGTGCAGAGCGGATGGGTGCCGCCTATCGCACCGGGCAACAGATTGTAGAAATGACCAAGAATGGTTGGACTCCATCGAAGATCGTGACTGCAGGCTCCTTTAGAAATGCGGTTCGAGTCTTGCAGGCATGCGGGGGATCGACTAACGCAATCATCCATCTGCTCGCTCTATCAGGGCGCGTTGATGGGAAACTAACCCTCGATCAGATTGTTGAATTAGGTGAAGGCTTATCTGTCATCGTGGATGTAGAGCCATCGGGCTCAGAGCTAATCCAGGCCTTCGATGCTGCCGGCGGATTACCCGCGCTGATCCATCAGCTTGGTAATAATTTTGAGAGCGATGAGTTCACGGCGCTAGGAAATTCCTGGGCAGAAAATGTAAAGGCACCGGTACCTGACTCTGTTATCGCAACATTAGATAGGCCCATTTATCCCGCCGCCGCTTTTGGCGTTGTCGTTGGCAGTCTCGCTCCCAACGGGGCGCTAATCAAAGTCTCCGCCGCGTCAGCAGAGTTGTTGGTACACACAGGTAAGGCGATTGTCTTTCATGGGTATGAAGATATGCGCTCGCGTATTGATGATGAGCAACTCGATATCACCAAAGATTCAGTTTTAGTCCTCAATAATTGCGGACCTGTAGGTGTACCAGGAATGCCAGAGTGGGGAATGATTCCGATTCCTAAGCGACTTCTTGCCGAAGGCGTAACTGACATGGTTCGAATCTCCGATGCTCGGATGAGTGGAACCTCTTTTGGTACCTGCATTCTGCATGTATCGCCTGAATCCGCCGTCGGTGGACCACTTGGAATTGTGCGTGATGGCGACCTGATCGAAGTCGATGTCCGCGCGGGAAAATTGAATTTATTAATT
>CAIMBV010000100.1 GCA_903839355.1 uncultured Actinomycetes bacterium | reverse complement strand
GTTGCGACGTTCTTCTTGAATAATGCGCGCCATGGCATAGTTGAGTTCGGTAAGACCTAAGTGTGCTGCTGCAGATACTTGATAAACCTCATAGCCGCGCGCCTCAAATATTGGCTGCACCATATCGGCCATCGCTTTGCCATCTGGCAGATCGATCTTATTGAGAGCGATGATGCGAGGTCGTTCTGATAGACCGCCGTAGTGGGAAAGCTCTTCTTCGATTATGTCGAAGTCGCGCACCGGGTCGCGATCGGTCTCTAACGTTCCGCAGTCCAGAACATGTACCAGCGCGGCACAACGCTCAACGTGGCGCAGAAACTCCAGACCCAAACCTTTACCTTCAGAAGCTCCAGGAATTAAACCTGGTACATCAGCAACAGTAAATCGTGTGTCTCCAGCTTGGACAACCCCAAGATTTGGAACCAGAGTTGTAAATGGATAATCCGCGATCTTTGGTCGCGCCGCAGAGATCGAGGCGATCAGTGATGACTTTCCGGCACTGGGAAACCCAATCAATCCAATATCGGCAACGCTCTTAAGTTCAAGGATCAGTGTGCGCGATTCGCCTTCTTCACCTTTAAGTGCAAAGCCTGGGGCGCGACGTTTGCGCGAAGCAAGGCCTGCGTTTCCAAGTCCACCTTTACCGCCTTGCGCTGCAACAAATCGAGTGCCTGCACCAACTAAGTCAGCGAGAATATTCCCATCAACATCTTTTACAACGGTTCCATTGGGAACCGACATCACTAAATCTCCGCCCTCGCCACCATTGCAGTAGTCACCATAACCTGGGCGACCGTTACCGGCTTTGCGATGTGGTGAGTGATGGAAATCTAAGAGTGTTGTGACATTGTCATCAACCACAAGGATGATGTCTCCGCCGCGTCCACCATTGCCGCCATCAGGTCCGCCAAGTGGAACAAACTTTTCACGGTGAATAGAGACGCAACCGTCACCACCGCTTCCAGCAGAAGCATGCAGTGTTACGCGATCGACGAATGTAGCCACTTACACACCTCCTCATAATAAATATAAATCGTAAAAATAAAAGCGGGCCCGCAGTCGCGGACCCGCCAAAATAATTTTGCGCGAGTTAGGCGACAGGAACTACCGGGACGATATTTACAACCTTACGTCCACGAGCCTTGCCGAACTCAACTGCACCAGCTGCCAAAGCAAAGAGTGTGTCATCTTTTCCGATGCCAACATTCTTGCCAGGGTGGAAAACTGTTCCGCGTTGACGGACCAAGATCTCGCCACTCTTTACAACCTGTCCACCAAAACGCTTGATACCAAGGTACTGAGCATTTGAATCGCGACCATTTCGAGTCGAGGAGACTCCCTTTTTACTTGCCATCTCTTACTCGCCTCCTTTAGTTGTTAATCGCGGTGATTTTTACCCGCGTGAGTTGGGAACGGAAACCTGAACGACGGCGATAGCCGGTCTTGTTCTTGTAACGGAGGATGTCGATCTTTGGACCCTTGGTCTCTTCGACGATCTCGCCAGTTACCTTTGTTGCTGCCAATGTCTTGGCATCTGTCGTGATCTTTGCGCCATCAACGAGAAGAAGTGCTGGGAAATTGACCGATGCGCCTACGGCAGCATCAATACGATCCACGGTAATCGTGTCGCCAACAGCAACCTTCTCCTGACGGCCGCCAGCTTTAACAATCGCGTACACGTTTAACTCCTTCTAACTTATTCTGCATGATGAAACCCAAGCCCTATTTTTGGGCAGGGGATTAGGGTACGGATTCGAGGGGTCTGGGGTCAAACTGGGGTGATCACACCCGTGCTGACTGCCCGGCGACGCTTGCGCGGAGCCTGACCACTTGAACGATGGTGAACAGGGGCTTCAACTTCTGCCGCAGGGGTTCCCTCCGCCTCATCAGCCACAGGCTCGGATTCAGAGAGCTCGGAAGGCTCCTCCTCGCGCTCGCTGGAAGGCACATAGCGCTGTTCCATATCTTTCTCGAGAGCGACCTTGCGGACTGGCTCGGAGTGGATATGAATTCCCCGACCACCGCATGACTCACAGGTGGTTGAGAAAGCCTCGATGAGGCCTTGGCCCACGCGCTTGCGGGTCATTTGAACAAGTCCAAGTGAAGTCACCTCGGCAACTTGATGCTTGGTCCGATCGCGGCCCAGACATTCAACGAGTCGGCGAAGGACCTGATCACGGTTGGATTCAAGAGCCATATCGATAAAGTCGATAACGATAATTCCGCCCATATCGCGCAGGCGCAGTTGGCGGGCAATCTCTTCCGCTGCCTCCAAGTTGTTCTTTGTGACGGTCTCTTCAAGATTGCCGCCCTTGCCGATGAACTTTCCTGTGTTGACGTCGATCACGATCATCGCCTCAGTGCGGTCAATTACGAGTGATCCGCCAGAAGGCAGATACACCTTGCGATCAAATGCCTTAGCGAGTTGTTCTTCAATACGGTTCTCTGCGAAGAGATCGCGAGCGCCAGACCATTTTTCAATCTTGGCAGTTAACTCTGGAGCGATATGTCCGAGGTAGTTGTTGATATCATCCCACGCCTCATCGCCTTGAACAATCAGGCGACGGAAATCTTCGTTGAAGATATCGCGGATAACGCGAACGGTGAGATCGGGTTCGCTATAAAGAAGTGAAGGCGCAGATGTAGAAGGATTTTCTGCTTTCTCTTGAATATCGTCCCATTGCGCTTTGAGGCGAATTACATCGCGCTCTAACTCTTCTTCACTCGCTCCTTCAGAAGCGGTACGAACAATTACACCAGCTTCTTCAGGGATCAAATTCTTAAGAATTGATTTCAAGCGACTGCGCTCTTGATCTGGAAGTCTGCGGCTAATACCGCTCATCGCTCCCCCAGGTACATAAACCAGGTAACGACCAGGAAGTGAGATCTGCGAGGTTAGGCGTGCACCCTTTTGGCCGATTGGATCCTTCGTAACTTGTACTAGTACTGATTGACCGGTCTTAAGGACATGCTCGATCTTGCGAGTCTGACCTTCAGCGATTCCAGCGGCATCCCAATTAACTTCGCCGGCATAGAGAACAGCGTTACGACCCTTACCAATATCAACGAATGCCGCCTCCATAGATGGAAGCACATTCTGCACTCGGCCGAGATAAACGTTGCCGACATATGAAATATTGCTATTTCTATTGACGTAGTGCTCAACCATAATCTTGTCTTCAAGAACTGCGATCTGGGTGCGGTCACCTGTCTGGCGGACCAACATTTCGCGATCTACATTTTCACGGCGAGCTAAAAATTCTTGTTCAGTAATGATTGTTCCGCGACGACGAGTGAAGTCGCGTGGAGCGGTGCGGTCATCGCGTTCGCGGCGATCTCTATTTCTGCCACGATCACGATCACGGTTCTCGCGATTGTTTCGTGCTGGGCGTTCTGTACGAGTTGGTGCGCTCTCACGTGGCGGACGGACTTTAACAACTGTTACTACGCCATCTTCATCAACGCTCTCGCCAGGTTCAACGCCTTCACCTTTTGCCCGGCGACGGCGACGACGGCGATGAGTAGTGCCATCAGCATTGAGAACATCCTCTTCACCATCAAGTGAATCAGGATCGAGTGGATCACCATCATCGTTGACGGTGTTTTCATTGGAAAGATCATCGGTTGGACGGCGACGACCACGGCCACCACGGCGACGGCGACGGCGTTGTGCCTGCTCTTCGCTCTCGGCAGGACCATTGCTCGCCTCTGCGGGTGCATCAGATGGCGCTGCCTTAGGAGCACGCGCCTTCTTAGGTGGGGCTACCTCGAGAGGAGCTTCTTGAAATAGGGGTACTGGAACGGGAGTAGTGGCCTTCTTGACCTTGGCAGGTGCAACTACCTCTGTGGGAACCTCAGCAACAGCCTTCTTGGCGGCACGCTTAGCGGGCGCCTTACTGCTTGGGTTATCAGCTGGGTTGGTGTCAGCGGGAGCGGAGGTTGAAGTAGCCTCAACTGAACTCTCACCTTTGGTCGCAGCGGGTTTAGCCGCGCGCTTACGCGATTTCTTTGGCTCTGGCGCCATAAAACAAATCCTCTTCTAAATAAAGCTCTTAAAAACCTGGCACATACAAAAATCTAAGGATTTCGAACCTTCGCGGCGGACGATTCGCGCTGAAGTACTGAAATCTTGGAATAAGTATCGCAGATCAGGGGCTGATAGCCAATTTGACGCTACCGAGAGCGCAAATGAACGTTCTGAAGCAGCCCAAACCCGATCAAAGTCGCAAACATCGAGGAGCCTCCATATGAGATGAAAGGCAAGGGAACTCCGGTCATCGGCATCAGCCCCATCGACATTCCTATATTTTCAAAGGTCTGCAGGGCAAACCAAGCAATAACACCAACACATACCAATCGACCAAAGAGATCGTTGGTTCGCTGGGCAATTAAGAAGGCTCGCCAAAAGAAGAGACCAAAGAACGCCAGCATCAGACCGGAACCAACAAATCCTGTCTCTTCTCCTGCAACTGTAAAAATGAAGTCTGTCTGTTGCTCAGGAACAAATCTTCCATTGGTCTGCGGACCATGGAACAAGCCACGACCTAAAACACCACCAGAACCGATAGTGATGCGTGCCTGCCGCAATTGATAGCCACTCTGTTGTGGATCAGCGTTGGGATCCACGAATGATT
>CAIMBV010000099.1 GCA_903839355.1 uncultured Actinomycetes bacterium | reverse complement strand
CAAGCGCGTAATGGCGATTAGAGCGATACCCATCAAAGAAATGTTCAGCGTCGAGAAAAACCCGTTGCCCTCCATCGCGTAGAAACTTGATGGAGCTACGAATCATCTCTAGGTTCTCGTCGAGCGTTGTTTTAAGGGCCAGTTCTACGTGACGATCATGGCTCTTGGCGACAAGAGTCACCGCAGGTGCGGCCGAGTCTTGAAGTGCACGCAGCAGCACATCATCGGCAGCCTGAACTCCAGGGCGGCGAGTCGCACCAAAGGCAACGAAAGTTGCATTCTTAAGTTTCAACTCGGTCTGCGCTAATTTGAAAAATTCGGTGTCCTTGGGATTTGCCCCCGGCCATCCACCTTCTATAAACCCAACACCAAGGTCATCCAGGTGGCGCGCAATCGCCAACTTGTCATGGACAGAGAGGTTTAAACCCTCCTGCTGCGCCCCATCGCGCAAGGTGGTGTCGTAGATATGAAAGGAGTCAGAGACTGGCATTAAGAGACCCGCTTGTTCCAGCCATGTTTATCTTCGATGGTTCCGTGCTGAATTCCGAGCAAGGTCTCACGAATCTGCATAGTGATTGGACCAGGTTGTCCATCCCCGGTAACCCAGGTGCCTTGTGCACTCTTGGCAGCACCGACTGGTGAAACAACGGCGGCGGTTCCGCAGGCAAAGATCTCAGAAATCTCCCCACTCGCAATTCCATCCCGCCAATCATCAGTAGAGATCATTCCTTCTTCAACCTTGTACCCAAGGTCTTTTGCGACCGTAAGAATAGAGTCGCGAGTTATTCCCGCTAAGAGCGTTCCAGTTAACTTCGGGGTAAAGATGGTTGCATCATTTCCCTTACCCTTAACAAAGTAAAGGTTCATTCCGCCCATCTCCTCGACCCATTTACGCTCTTGAGAGTCGAGCCATACAACTTGATCGCATCCTTCTTGCGCAGCCTGCTTCTGGGCTAACAAAGATCCGGCGTAGTTTCCACCGGTCTTGGCAGCGCCTGTTCCTCCAGGAGCCGCACGGACGTACTCCGTAGAAATCCAGACGGTGACTGCCTTGCTTGGATTGAAATATGCAGATGCGGGAGTCGTAATCACCATGTAGGTAGCATGATTGCTTGGACGAACGCCAAGTCCAACCTCGCTGGCGAACATAAATGGACGGATATAGAGCGACTCGCCAACATTCTGTGGGACCCATTTGATGTCTTGGCGGACTAACGCCGCAACCGTTGCAACGAAATCTTCGATAGCTAGTTCTGGCAAAGCCAGACGAATTGCACTCTTGCGAAAGCGTTCGGCATTAGCTTCTGGACGAAAGAGACTTACTCCCCCATCGGGTTGGCTGTAAGCCTTGAGACCTTCGAAGATCTCCTGACCATAATGCAAGACCGACATCGCAGGGTCGATTGAAATCGGACCGTATGCGCGTAGTTCTGCATCACCCCAACCCGTGGCTTCACTCCACTCAGCAATCACCATATTGTCGGTGTAGTACTTGCCGAAGCCTCCCGCTGCCACTTTGGCAGCGCGGTCGACATCGCTTGCTGGATTTTGATTTGGGTTGAGTTTGATCTTCATTTAGATAGCTCCTGCCAGCGCGTCCCCGATTTGAACCGTACTTCTCTTTGAATCACCACGAGTCAACAGATCCTCTGCTACCGCGCTCTCAACATCAGCTGCGGCGGCGTTCTCACCTAGGTGAGCGAGCAACATGGCAACCGACATGACGGTGGCCGTTGGATCGGCGAGTGACTTCCCTGCGATATCTGGAGCAGATCCGTGGACCGGCTCAAACATAGATGGGAACTTACGAGTTGGGTTGATGTTGCCTGATGCGGCAAGACCGATGCCACCACAGATTGCTGCGGCGATATCAGTCAAGATATCTCCGAAGAGATTGTCTGTAACAACAACATCAAAGCGCTCTGGGTTGGTCACGAAGAACATAGAAGCGGCATCAACGTGGATGTAATCCGTTGCAATATCAGGGAACTCTTTTGCAATTTCGTTAAATGTACGAGTCCAGAGTCCGCCGGCGTGAGTCAGCACATTGTTCTTATGAACAAGGGTTAACTTTTTGCGAGGGCGAGCTGTGGCACGAGCAAAGGCATCGCGGATAACGCGTTCTGCACCACGACGAGTATTGAGCGACTCTTCGGTTGCGATCTCTGCATCTGTTCCAAATGCCAAATTTCCGCCGGCCCCAACGTATGGGCCCTCAGTACCTTCACGAACAACCACGAAATCAATCGGCGCTTGGGTTGCAAGAGGTGACTTAACTCCAGCATGCAATTTAGCGGGACGAAGATTTACATACTGATCGAAGGCGAAGCGCAATTTAAGAAGTAAGCCACGCTCCAAAACTCCACTTGGAACGGTTGGATCTCCGACGGCACCGAGCAGAATTACAT
>CAIMBV010000098.1 GCA_903839355.1 uncultured Actinomycetes bacterium | reverse complement strand
CTCTCAAATTAGAGGTGCGTGTTGCTTAGTAATTCGTTCTAGAACTTAAGAAAGTAAAGGCACCTCAGCGTTGAGGTGCCTTTACTTATTGTGAAACTTCCTTATAGAAGAGATTGTGTTGACTTGATAAAAGCCAGCAGTGCTGCTGGAGGTGTAGCCGCTGCTGGTGCAGAGAAGGTAAGGATGACGTACTTACCGGCGACCCATGCATCTAGACGCAGACTGCCGGCATTTGAAGTTGATCCAACTCCATCTTCTTTGCCGTTACCGAAGTCTAGGTAATCACTTACACCGCCAACCGGAGTCTTCTTCATCGCACCTGCTGATTGCTTCACAACATAAGCGAGATATTGTGTTGCGGTCATTACAGGCTTCTTTGCGCCATTGGCAGCAACTGAGTACTTAGCAATATCCGCAGGGCTGATGCAACCAACAACGAGAGCCTTTGCACCGAAATCGATTGTCGTTCCCAGCGCATTTGCCTGATTGGCGGAGGTATTCGCAAAGTTATAAGGAGTGATTGTTGGTCCAGTCGCCGCCTTATATCCATCTCCTACAACTAGTGCCTTTGTGATTGAGGAGCATGAACCAGTTGCTGCTTGAGCTGCACCCGTCATTGAAATTCCAGCTGCAACGAGTGAGAGCGAGAGAACGCTTATTGATATCTTACGGAACATTTTTATCCTTTTATTAGGAGGGAAATTCAGCAATAGATGGATGGTAAATCACTTATGGAAGAGAGTTTCATAACTTTCTATAAGTTTCCTGAGAGATAACTGTTATCTACCTGACACTTCCTTGGCGAAGAACTTATGAACGCATTTGAAACGCGCTCCTGCACTGCTATGAGGCTATAGTCGTTTTATGACAGCGCATCAGAAGTTTGAAGTTCATCAGAAGTATGAAGGCTTTGAGGTCCGAGAATTTGCCGCATGCGTCGTTGCCGATGTAGAAGTTAGTGGGGATGTTTCATCGGCCGGAAGCCAAGCCTTCAGACCACTCTTTAATTACATTTCTAGCAATCAGATTGCAATGACTGCCCCCGTCATCGAAGAAGAGTTATCTACGGAAAAATGGCGGGTCTCATTTGTAATGCCTGAAGGTTCTAAGATTTCTGATCTTCCCAACCCCGTTGGGTCACCGGTTGTCCTGCGGGAATTGCCAGCTCACCGAGCAGCCGCCCTTCGCTTTAATGGCCGCACGACTGAAAAAGCAGTATTAGAGCACGAGTTAAAACTCCTCGAACTAGTAAAGGCCCAAGGACTTAAGGTCACTGGAAAGGCTCGCATCGCTCGCTTTGATCCGCCGTGGAAACCACCATTCGCACGTCACAACGAAGTCATTCTTCCTATTGAGTAGGTCATTCATTGTGACCGATCGGTAGCCGCGTGCGCCTGTAAAGTGCGCTCTTACAGTTCCTAATAGAAGAGGTCACCTTGCCGCACTACAAGATAGCCATTGTTGGCGCAGGTCCTGCTGGGTATTTCACCGCCCAAGCGCTTCAAAATGCGCAGAATGAGGAACTCACTTTTTCTATAGATATGTTTGAACGCCTACCCACCATGTGGGGATTGGTCCGCTCTGGCGTCGCACCTGATCACCCAAAAATAAAGTCGGTGGCCAAGGTATTTGAGAAGGTCGCTACTGAACCCAACTTCCGCCTCTTTGGGAATGTTGAGGTCGGTCGCGATTTAGATATCGAGGAGATCTGCCCCCGATATGACGCAGTTGTAATGTGCACTGGTTCTAGCATCGGAAAGAAATTAGGAATTCCAGGGGAAGATCTACCTGGCTCGATATCTGCCGCCGAATTCGTGCCTTGGTATAACGGTCATCCAGATTTCGCCAACGTCCAAGTTCCACTTGATGGAGACGCTGCAGTCGTTATTGGCGCGGGCAATGTGGCGATGGATTGCGCTCGCATTCTAGGAATCAACCCGATTGAGTTGGATCCAACCGATACCGCCGAGCATGCGCTCGCTGCGCTACACGCAAGCAATATTCGTCACGTTTACATCGCAGGTCGCCGTGGTCCTGAGCATGCCGCCTTTACTGCACCGGAGCTACGCGAACTTCCAAAGTTAGAGCAT
>CAIMBV010000097.1 GCA_903839355.1 uncultured Actinomycetes bacterium | reverse complement strand
GTAAAGATGTCGAAGGTAATTTCATCTGTGCCAATTTAGCCAAGATGCCGCACCTGCTTGTTGCTGGTGCAACGGGTGCTGGTAAATCTTCGATGATCAACTCACTCATAGTTTCTATTTTGATGAGATCTACACCGGATGAAGTTCGATTGGTCATGATCGACCCTAAGCGCGTTGAACTCACCAGTTATGAAGGAATTCCCCACCTCATTGCTCCGATCATCACCAATCCCAAGAAGGCAGCGGATGTCTTGGCATGGGTAGTCCGCGAGATGGATCAGCGCTACGACGATCTTTCACACTTTGGTTTTAGGCATATCGATGATTTCAATCGCGCCGTAAAATCTAAAAAATTATCGGCACCTGCCGGCAGCGAGCGAGTTCTTGAGCCATATCCATACCTACTGGTCATCATTGATGAGTTGGCAGATTTGATGATGGTTGCAGCCCGTGAAGTTGAAGAGAGCATTGTTCGTATTACCCAGTTAGCACGCGCCGCCGGTATTCACTTGGTGATTGCGACTCAGCGTCCATCTGTAGATGTCGTTACCGGCCTTATTAAAGCCAACGTTCCATCTCGCTTGTCTTTCGCTACATCAAGCCTCGCCGACTCTCGAGTCATTCTCGATACGCCTGGTGCGGAAAAATTAGTTGGTCAAGGCGATGGACTCTTCTTGCCGATGGGTGCAAGTAAGGCGATGCGTATTCAAGGCGCTTATGTCTCCGAACGCGAATCAGAGGCGGTCGTGAATCACGTTAAGTCCCAAGCACAACCAGTGTTCAGAATTGATATCAATGCACCTGCAGTGAGTAAGCAGATCGAAAATGATATTGGCGATGATATGGATCTTCTCTTGCAAGCAATCCAACTTGTAGTAGGAACTCAATTTGGTTCAACATCCATGTTGCAACGCAAACTCCGCGTCGGCTTTGCAAAAGCTGGTCGCTTAATGGATCTCATGGAAAGTCGTGG
Source organism: uncultured Actinomycetes bacterium (assembly GCA_903839355.1). Lineage (GTDB taxonomy): Bacteria > Actinomycetota > Actinomycetes > Nanopelagicales > Nanopelagicaceae > PALSA-747. The sequence goes on along the minus strand of CAIMBV010000097.1, from coordinate 2,383 downwards.
AGTAGTTGGCCCCTCAGAAGGTTCTAAGGCTCGAGAGGTGCTCATCACCGCCGAGCAGATGCCAGACCTCCTTGAGGAGATCCAGGGTTACGCATAAGTGAATTAATTCCCCATTTACGCTGGTAGACGGGGTATTCCCAAAATAAATTTGGCTCGGGGCGAATCTGTGGCTTACCCTTGTCCTCTCACCTTCCCCCAAGGTTGTGGTTCGGTGTCTTCACCGTTCGCAATTTAAGTAACGAGGCGCTTCATGTCAGTTGGAATTCTTCTCCGCCAAGCCAGAGAGTCTGTTGGCATGTCGATTGAAGAACTCGCTGAAGCCACATGCGTTCGTCGCACCGTGTTGCTTGATCTTGAAAATGATAATTTCACTTCTTCAGGTGGCTTGGCTTATGCCCGCGGACATATCCGAAATATCGCCAAGGTCTTGCACGCTAATGCCGACTTATTAGTCGATGAGTTCAACGCAATGAATCAAGATTTCAATCGTCCAATGATCGATCTGTTAAGTGAAAATAGTGTTACCCCCTCCGTACGCAAAGAATCCAGAATTTCTTATGCATTACTCGCCAAGGTTGCAGTTGCGATTGCCGTTCTCGTTGTAGCAATTCCAACAGGTGCTTCATTCGTGCATTCGGCAAAGAAGAAGATAGCGACCACTTCTAATACAACCGCGAACCTTCAAGCGTCTTCCTCAACTGCAGCGACCTCAACCACCTCTACAACTGGTGCCGCCCCTGCAGGGACCACCGCAGTTGCAACAAAGACCTCGCCCGTTTCGGTAGTAGTAACTGCTAACGCAGGTTCAACCTGGCTGGCAGTAACAGATAGCTCAGGCGCTCAGTTGTTCGTGGGCAACCTAGTAACCGGTCAATCAAAGTCATTCGACGATAGTCAGCTAATTAACTTTACGATTGGAAATGCCGGCGCCGTTGATTTGAATGTCAATGGTCGGGATGCAGGAGCACCAGGCGCAACCGGTGAAGTAGTGCATCTTCAATTTGGACCTGGAGCATCTTCACAAGGCTAATTAGCCGCAGATTTCGAAGCCTTCACGCAAAAGTTGGGCAGCGACAGGTAGCATGGCACCAATGAGCACACCAAAGGCGCGGACACTCAATCTTCCTAATGCCCTCACTATCCTGCGCTTCCTTGCTCTCCCATTTTGCGCCTATGCACTTTTTAAAGATGGTGGAGATAATTCACTTTGGCGCGTGATCGCTTGGTGCGGATTCTTCCTCGTGGGAGTCACGGATTTAATGGATGGCCGATTAGCAAGGTCGCGCAACCAAGTGACAAGTTTTGGAACTTTTCTAGATCCAGTTGCCGATAAAGCTGCCATTGGTACGGCCATGATCGGTCTATCAATCCAAGGCAAGTTGTGGTGGTGGGTCACTATCGTGATCTTGTTCCGCGAAATTTCAGTCACGCTCTTACGTCTGGCCGTCATCAGAGGTGGGGTAATTCCGGCCAGTAAAGGCGGAAAACTCAAAACCATGATGCAAGGGTTCGGTATTGGTTTCTACATCCTGCCTCTGCCGCACTGGCTACATCTACCGCGCGATATTTTCATGGCGGCGACAATCGCCATCACGATTACGACTGGATACGACTACTTTAAAAAGGTAATCCAAAATGCCGGTAAATGATCAGGCCACTGCCCTCATAAAGCTACTTAAACGCCGCGGGCTCACAGTCAGTACCGCGGAATCAATAACCGGCGGGGGATTGGCCGAAGCCTTTACATCCGTTCCCGGCTCCTCAGCGGTCTTTCAAGGTGGCCTCATTACTTACAGCGATGTAAGTAAGACTAAATTTCTTGGTGTTGCCAAGCGGGTTCTCAATAAACACACCGCGGTATCGGAAGAAGTAGCAATCCAGATGGCGCAGAGTGCCAGGGCGCAGTTCAAGACCGACTTCGCTATTTCTACAACAGGGGTAGCGGGTCCCGGGCGCGCCTATGGACAAAAAGTAGGTACGGTTTGGATCGCAATCGATAGCAAATCTGGGACGACTGCTGTGCAGTTAGCGCTGGCGGGAGATCGCGCTCAAATTCGCCACGCAACTTTAGAGAGCGCATTAGCCACCTTTACCCGTATCCTTATCTCGTGATTCTTCTCCGCTCCCACATTGGCTCTGCGCTTCGTTCAGCGCGCATCAGTCAGGGACGCACCCTGCGCGATGTAGCCAAGAGCGCTCGCGTCTCATTGGGTTATCTTTCGGAGGTCGAGCGCGGACAGAAAGAGGCCTCGTCAGAGCTCCTCAATGCAATCTGCAGCGCACTTGATATCTCATTAGGTGAAGTTCTCTTGACCGTTACGGCTCAAGTCCGAACTCACGAAGCACCTACTCTCACAGTGGTGGATGACGCCGCGTAATTAGC
>CAIMBV010000096.1 GCA_903839355.1 uncultured Actinomycetes bacterium | reverse complement strand
AACTCAAAGCAAAGGGTTATGGCGGGATCACATCCGTCGGCCAAGGTTCATCCAACCCCCCTCGGTTGTTTCACCTGACCTATTCGCCTGCCAAAGCTAAAAAGCGTCTGGCATTTGTCGGCAAAGGAATCACATTCGACTCAGGTGGCTATGCCTTGAAGCCTGCCCTTGGAATGCAGGATATGAAGTCTGATATGAGTGGCGCGGCCGCAGTCGTGGCTGCAACATTTGCCATCGCCCAGCTCAAATTGCCTGTCGCAATCGAGGCCTATGCCTGCCTTGCCGAAAATTTGATTAGCGGGGATGCCACCCGTCCAAGTGACATCATCACCATCCTTGGCGGCAAGACCGTCGAAGTTATCAATCCCGATGCCGAAGGTCGACTTGTTCTTGCCGATGGAATTGTTCGAGCCACACGGGATGGCGAGCGCAACGGAGGACTCGATGGCCTCGTTGATGTCGCAACCCTGACCGGTGCTCAGACGATCGCCCTGGGTACTCGTACCTCGGCCGTCATGACCAACAACGAAGAGTTCCGAACCCTCTTTCTGGAGGCAACCGGCGTATCCGGTGAATCTTTCTGGCCAATGCCACTTCCCGAAGAGCTCAAAGAGGCCCTCAGTTCATCCTCAGCCGACATGATCAACTCGAATCCTGCAGTCAAGGCGGGTGGAATGCTGATTGCCGGCCTTTTCTTGAAGGATTTCGTCCCTGATTCCCTCCCATGGCTCCACTTAGATATCGCTGGTCCTGCCCTCACCCATGAGGCTCACGGCTACACCCCAGTCGGTGGCACCGGAGTCGCAGTTCGCTCCTTGGTGGCGCTAGCCGAGTTAGCGATCTCATAGAACTAGCAATCCGCCACAAGCCCGAGAAGAGCGTGGTCTCAACTCGTGGCAGGATTAGCCACCTGTATAGCAAATCTGAATAACGAAGAAAAGGTGAAGTGTGAACGAATTTGATCTTGTCATCCTTGGTGGAGGCAGCGGCGGATACGCCTGCGCCCTACGCGGAGCTCAACTCGGACTTTCAGTAGTCCTCATTGAAAAAGACAAGGTTGGCGGAACCTGCCTACACCGTGGCTGTATTCCAACAAAGGCTCTGCTCCACGCAGGAGAGGTAGCCGACAACGCGCGCCACGCCTCAGATTTCGGCGTCAACGCTCAGTTCATTTCGATCGATATGTTGGCAGTGAATGCCTATAAAGATGGAGTCATCTCCAAGCTTCACAAGGGATTGCAAGGACTCGTTAAGTCTCGCAACATCACGTATGTAGAGGGTCATGGTCGCCTAGTCGCCAAGAACCAGGTTGAAGTTAACGGAACGGTTTACACCGGAAAGAACGTCGTGCTTGCAACCGGGTCATATGCAAAGACTTTGCCTGGACTTGAAATTGATGGAAAGCAGATCGTCACAAGTAACGAAGCAATGTCTTTCGACTATGTCCCTAAGTCGGTAATCGTCCTAGGTGGCGGAGTTATTGGTTGCGAGTTCGCATCAGTATGGAACTCTTTCGGCGCTGACGTCACCATCATCGAAGGTTTGCCACGTTTGGTAGCGCTTGAGGATGAAACATCGAGCAAGCAGTTAGAGCGCGCCTTCCGTAAGCGTGGAATCAAATTTGAAGTTGGAGTTAAGTTTGCCTCCGCGACTAAGGGCCCAGAGGGAGTAACCGTCACATTGGAAAACGGAGCTACCCATACCGCTGATGTTCTCCTTGTTGCCGTTGGACGTGGTCCAGTTTCTGCAAACCTGGGTTACGAAGAACAAGGCATCACGATGGATCGTGGTTACCTGATCGTTGATAACAAGTGCCGGACAAATGTTCCAGGAATTTGGGCTGTCGGTGATTTGATTCCAACTTTGCAACTTGCGCATGTGGGATTTGCCGAAGGAATCTTGGTCGCTGAAGAGATCGCTGGTCTTAACCCTCGCCCAATCAATTACGAAGGCGTTCCTCGCGTTACATATTCAGAGCCTGAGGTCGCATCTGTCGGATTAACAACCGCTCAAGCCAAAGAGCGCGGTTATGACGTTGTTGAAATTAGTTATGACCTCGCCGGAAACGGTAAAGCAAATATTTTGAAGACCTCAGGGTCAGTCAAACTTGTCGCACAAAAGGACGGACCCGTTCTTGGAGTTCACATGGTCGGCTCTCGCGTTGGCGAACTACTTGCCGAGGGTCAATTGATTTACAACTGGGAGGCAACAGCAGCTGATGTTGCACCTTTAATTCACGCTCACCCAACCCTCTCTGAGGCGTTAGGCGAAGCGCACTTAGCACTTGCCGGCAAACCACTGCACGCCCACGGGTAATAGGAGAAATCGCAATGACCTTTTCAGTAACCATGCCTGCACTCGGAGAGTCAGTCACCGAAGGCACTGTCACGCGTTGGCTCAAGAACGAGGGCGATCACGTCAATGTAGATGAGCCACTCCTTGAGGTCTCTACCGACAAGGTTGATACAGAGATTCCTTCACCTGTATCTGGCACTTTAACTCGAATTGTCGTTGCCATTGATTCAACAGTTGCAGTCGGTGCTGAACTTGCTGTGATCGAAGATGGCGTTGCTGCCTCACCTGTCCAAGCCCAAGAACAAATTGCTGAGGCACTGGTTCCAGCTCAAGTGACCCCAGTGGTAGAAAACTTGCTTGTAAGTGCGCCAGCCCCAGTAGTTGAAACTCCTGCACTTGTTGCTGCACCTGTGTCCGCGGCCGCCGGTGTAGTTGTCACGATGCCTGCTCTTGGTGAGTCAGTTACAGAAGGCACTGTTACACGTTGGCTCAAGAACGTTGGAGACACAATCAATGTTGATGAGCCACTTCTAGAAGTTTCCACCGACAAGGTCGATACCGAGATTCCTTCACCTGCAAGCGGAACCATTCTTGCAATTGATGTTCCTGTTGATTCAACCGTTGCAGTTGGCGCTCGTTTAGCTTTGATTGGTGCCGCCGGTGCTGCACCTGTCCAAGCCCAAGAACAAGTTGCTGAGGCACTGGTTCCAGCTCAAGTGACCCCAGTAGTAGAAAACTTGCCTGCAAGCCCAGCCCCAGCAGCACCCGTAGCTCCTGTCGTCGCTGCCCCTGTAGCACCCGCAGCTCCAGTTGCTCCGGTCGCTCCAGTTGCTCCAGTTGCTCCAGTTGCACTCGATGATTCATATGTAACTCCAATTGTTCGTCAGTTCGCTAAAGAACAAGGCGTTAATCTCGCAAGCGTTAAGGGAACTGGTGTTGGAGGACGTATCCGCAAGGAAGATGTTCTCGCAGCCGCAAAGCCAGCTCCAGTTGCCGCAGCACCAAGTGCAGCTGCAGTCTCTGCTCCAAAGGCTTCAGCCCCTGTCGCTGTATCACCACTTCGTGGAACAACCGTCACCATGTCGCGTCTGCGCAAAGTTATCGCCGCACGTATGGTCGAATCACTTCAAGTCAGTGCACAACTCACAACTGTTGTTGAGGTTGATGTGACAAAGGTTGCTCGTTTACGCGATAAGGCGAAGGCAGGATTCGCTGCTCGCGAGGGTGTAAATCTGACCTTCCTTCCGTTCTTTGCGGTTGCGGTCTGTGAAGCGCTCAAACAACATCCCGTGCTCAACTCATCTATTGAGGGTGACCAAGTTACTTACCACGGAGCAGAACACCTCGGAATTGCAGTTGATACAGAGCGTGGATTGTTAGTCCCTGTTATCCGCGATGCCGGAGATTTAAATATCGGTGGTTTGTCTCGCAAGATCTCAGATGTCGCAGCTCGTACCCGCGATAACAAGATCAGCCCTGATGAGCTTGGTGGCGGTACGTTCACCATTACCAACACTGGCAGCCGTGGCGCACTCTTCGATACTCCAATTATCAATCAGCCTCAGGTGGCGATTCTTGGAATTGGATCGGTTGTTAAGCGTCCAATGGTTATGAAGGGTTCTGACGGTGGCGAGAACATCGCAATCCGTTCAATGGTCTACCTTGCACTTTCTTATGATCACCGCATCGTCGATGGAGCTGATGCCGCTCGCTTCCTAGTCACTCTCAAAGAGCGACTCGAAGAGGGTAGCTTCGAATCTGATCTAGGTTTGTAAGGGTGAGCGCCCCAATGCGTATCGCAGTGACCGGTTCTACCGGATTGATCGGAACCGCACTTGTGGGCCAACTTAAATCTGAAGGTCACACCGTTTTACGCCTTGTTCGTCGCAAGCCCCACTCTGCCGAAGAAGTTCAGTGGGATCCCGCTGCGGGAACGATTGATTTAGCAGCGCTAGCGGGCGTTGACGCGGTTATCCATTTAGCAGGTGCTGGTGTCGGAGACAAGCGTTGGACTACAAAGTATCGCGCCACGATTCTTAATTCACGTCTGCTCGGAACAACCACCATCGCCAACGCTGTGACAACGTTAAAGCCGAAGGTATTTATCTCCGCAAGTGCCATCGGTTTCTATGGAGAGACCGGCAACCGAGCCGTTGTCGAGACTGATCGCGGCGGCGAAGAATTTTTGTCGGCAGTCTGTCGCGAATGGGAAGCGGCAGCAGATTTAGCAACTGGCGTACGCACGGTAAAAATCCGTACTGGACTTGTGCTTGATCCAACTGGTGGGGCGCTCGGCCGCTTGCTGCCGTTCTTCCGCTTAGGTATCGGTGGCAAATTGGGTTCTGGCAAACAATGGTGGTCGTGGATCACTCTGCACGATGAGATTAAAGCGATCATCTACTGCTTAACGGCAGATATCTCTGGTCCAGTAAATCTGACATCACCCAACCCCGTTACAAATCAAGAGTTCACTGGAACACTTGCGCGCGCTTTGCACCGCCCAGCGCTCTTCCCAGTGCCAGGGATTGCACTCAAGATTCTTATCGGCGGATTTTCAAGCGAGATTTTAGGATCAGCAAAGGTCTTGCCGAAGGCTCTACAAGAAAGTGGTTTCGTGTGGGATTACCCGCACCTCACCACTTCACTTGAAGCCCTTATCGAATAGAAAACACTCTCGCATCATCCAAAATCTTGGCAACCGCTAGCGCATCCTCTGCTGTAACAGGCCAGGGACCTTTGCCATTGATCGCATCTGCAACTTTTGAATAGTAGAGAGAGTAATTT
>CAIMBV010000095.1 GCA_903839355.1 uncultured Actinomycetes bacterium | reverse complement strand
CAGGCGGCTATTCGTGAGGTTGCCGAGGAGACCGGTATTCAGAGCGAGATTTCTCGTGAATTAGGCATCATCGATTTCTGGTTTATGGCAGGCGGCAAGCGCATTCATAAAACGGTTCACCACTATCTCTTCCGTGAAGTTGGGGGAACCCTCTCTCCACAGGTGAGTGAAGTGGATGACGTTGGCTGGTTCCCGCTCGCGGAGATAATTTCTTTGCTGGCCTATCCCGACGAGAAGAAGTTGATTGCCAAATCCGGAGAACTCAAAGTATGAAGCGGTTGTTAGGCCTGCTCTCCGTGCTGGCGCTCTTCTTTATTGCAACCCCGGTCGCACAAGCGAACTCTTCAATCCTGCTCACTGAACCTTCCCACCGCCAAATCAATGGCCAATTTATTGACGACGAGTTAGCGACTTCTCTTGAAATAACCGGGCGCTTAGGTCAACTGGTATTTAATCCACCAGCCGGCACTCACACCTGGATAATTGATCCCGCGCTCATTGAAGATGTAACCGCTATGAGTAATGGGTACACGTTGACATCGGGCTCGGCTGGAACCGGAGCGGTTTTTGCAAAAGCTTGGTTAGCACAGTTGAAGATTGACACCGCAAATCAAAACATTGCAACCATGGCTTATGGAAATCCCTCGCTCTACTGGATCAACCAACTCTCTCCCCATGTTGCCAATTATGTTCTTTCGCTTTCGCAAACCAGATTGCAAACGCTCCTCAATATTATTGTGGCTCCGGCTACTCAATATCATTCTGATGCACGATTTGGCATGAGTAATTCAGATATCGCCTTAATAAAGGCGGATTCCATTGATTTTTCGCAGACCGCAGCTTATGTGGATCCCGCGATGATCGACACATTTCAATTAGCACTCATTAAAATTCTGAATCCTGATCTCACCAAAGATCGCCGTGAATATTTAATTAGAGACTTCACCTCTGCGGCATATCGTCAGATCCATTTAGTGCACTTAAGCCCTGGACGATTTACCGTTACTTCATCCCGCCAGGATCTTCCGATCACAATCACCAATGGATTCCCAACTGATATCAAGGTCACCCTGCAGGTTGTTCCAACGAATCCCAAGGTTCAAGTGGGTGTACTCGATCTAGAGTCGGTCCCTGCACATTCAAAAATTCAAGCGATGATTCCGATTCGAGTTTTAACATCAGGAACTTCGGGCCTTAATGTTGAAGTAATTAGCTCTCAGGGAAATGTATTGGGTGACCCTGTTACCTACCCACTTAAACTCTCTGTCATAAGCCCAATAGCAACATGGGTAACTACTGGAGCTGCGATTCTGCTCTTTATTGCGGCGACCATTCAGAGCATCCGTCGTATTCGAAGAAGACAACGATGAGCGAAAATTCCATCGTTCGCTCCTCCTCCATCATGGCGGTTGGAACACTCGTCTCTCGCGTCACTGGTCTTATTCGTGGCCTACTACTCGTAGCCGTACTCGGTACAACGCTTTTAGGCGATACCTACAATGTGGCCAACACGATGCCTAATATCTTGTACAACCTTATTATTGGCGGCGCACTCACGGCTGTCTTTGTTCCGCAGATGGTGCGCGCGATTCGCCAACCTGATGGTGGTTCTGCCTTTATCTCGAGGTTGGTGACCGCTACCTGTGTTGT
>CAIMBV010000094.1 GCA_903839355.1 uncultured Actinomycetes bacterium | reverse complement strand
TTTTCCTTCGCAGAATAACGGGCGAATATAGGCTGGAACGAATCCTGGGAAGGCAAAGGCGCGCTCATAACCACCTTTGCGTGCTTCATCACGAATGGAATTGCCGTAGTCAAATACTTCGGCACCCTTATCCATAAATCCGACCATCGCTTCTACGTGAGCGGCCATCGATGCTTCAGAGCGCTTGGTGAATTCAATGGGGTCATCTTTTGCAAGTTGCTCAGCATCGTGAACCGAGATTCCAGCTGGCACATATGAGAGTGGGTCATGCGCCGATGTCTGATCGGTAACGATATCGATTCCGATATCCATCTTTAAAAGAGTCGGAAATAGTTCTGCCGCATTGCCTTCTAATCCGACTGAAAGCGGAACGCCCGCGCTCTTTGCCTTGAGAACACGTTCAACAGCATCATTGAGGTTGTCGGCAATCTCATCGAGGTATCGATCATGCACCCGCTTTTCGAGTCGAGTACGGTCGATATCAATAATCAGGCAGACGCCACCATTCATGGTGACCGCGAGTGGTTGAGCTCCGCCCATACCGCCGCAACCACCTGTGAGAGTGATGGTTCCTTGCAGTGTTCCGTTAAATCGTTTTGCAGCAACGGCAGCAAAGGTCTCGTAGGTGCCCTGCAAAATTCCTTGAGTACCGATGTAGATCCAAGAGCCGGCCGTCATCTGGCCATACATAGTGAGACCGAGATGCTCGAGTCGACGAAACTCCGGCCAGTTAGCCCAGTCTCCTACGAGGTTGGAATTGGCGAGCAATACACGTGGTGCCCACTCGTGAGTTTGAAAAACTCCGACTGGCTTTCCAGATTGAACGAGCAGAGTCTCATCATTTTTTAGATTCGTCAGACTCTTCACGATCGCATCAAAGGAAGGCCAGTTACGTGCCGCCTTACCGGTGCCGCCGTAGACGACCAACTTTTCGGGGTGTTCTGCAACTGCGGGATCGAGATTGTTGTGCAGCATGCGAAGGGCAGCCTCTTGGCCCCAGCCTTGTGCGGTGAGTTGGGATCCGGTCGCGGCATGAAGAATTCGTGAAGAGCTCATCCCCCGAGAATAGTGGGCAAGATCTTGCTACAGAAGAGGGAATAATAAGGATATGACGCAGAACACGGCCAAGAGTTGGTTGCCCGGCTTTATCGCGCTTGGGATCACCTGGGGAAGTTCCTTCCTCTTTATTAAGTGGGGTTTGATTACCTTAACCCCGCTCGGCGTTGCCTTCTTTCGGGGTTTCATCGGTGGCGCTACTTTGCTCATCTATTGCCTCGCCACCAGAAATCCACTGCCGCGGCGCCTAACCGAATGGGGCCACTTAGCCTTTGTCGCGCTTCTTCTCAATGCCTTGCCTGGATATCTCTTTGCCAGCGGTGAAACTCATGTGAGCAGCGTGATGGCGGGTCTGCTCAATGCGACCACACCACTGATGACGGTCTTGGTGATTAGCTTTGGATTTAGAGAGCAGAAGGTCAATCGCAATCAGATCCTTGGAGTGGGGGTCGGCTTTGCCGGAATTGTGCTCGTTACGGGAATATTCCAAGCTGGTCAGAGCAACGACATCAAAGGTTGTCTCTCGCTCTTACTTGCAACGCTCTCGTACGGCATCTCATTTCCATATTCCAAACGGTTCATCAGCAAACTTCCGTACTCCGCATCATCTCTGGCAGCAACCCAAGTGAGCTGCTCTGCCGTCATCCTTCTCCCGTTTATCCTGCTCTCCCATCCCACTCATGCACAGTGGACTGCAAAGTCACTTATTGGAATGATCGCATTGGGATCGGTCGGCACGGGTTTTGCCTACATCTGGAACTTTAGAAATGTGCGGTTAGCAGGGAGCACCATTGCCAGCACGGTTACTTACATCACGCCTGTGGTTGCAACCATCTTGGGAGTTCTCTTTCTTAACGAACCTTTCAAAGTGACTCAGATTATTGGTGGGCTGCTCGTACTGCTTTCAGCTGCTCTGGTTCAACAACGCATCACCCTTCTCAAGAGTCAATCAAAGTAAGACGCTGCGCAATGAAGAGATTCGATGACGAAGTCCAAAGCCGTTGGGGTGGGACTGAGCAATTCAAGCAATCTGCCCAACGAACAAAGAGCTACACCCAAGCAGATTTTCAAGCCGCAAAGGTAGATCAAGAAGCGGCAACCGAACTATTTGTCTTCGCATTTGGAAACGGACACGGGGTTAAATCCGAGTTTGCAAAGGTGGCGGTTATTGCGCACCGGGAAGCGATCACGAAGTGGTTTTACGATTGTTCAATCGAGATGCAGAAGAACTTAGCGCTGCTCTATATCCAAGACCCTCGATTTAAAGAGTATTACGATGGTCGGATACGTGGCCTAGCTCAATACGTGCACGATGCCATTATGGCTCAGTAGTCGAAATTAATTCTAATCTGAGGCTGGCAGCGGGATTCGATATTGAACTTTGCCAGATTCTTTGGTGTAGGAATCGTAGAGTTTTCTAGCAACTTCGTTGGTTCGATCTGTGTTCCAGTAGAGTCGACTTGATCCCGCCGTTTCAGCGATCTCTTTAACCGCATTGATGAGAGCGCGACCAAATCCTTTTCCACGAATATTAGGGTCCACGAAGAGATCTTCGAGGTAGCAGTAGTTATTTTTAGCCCAGGTCGACGTTTGGAATGAGTAATGGGTGATTCCCACAATCTCGCCATCGCATTCAACGACGAGTGCATTGAGATTAAATTCAGGATCAAGCAGGCGTCCCCAAGTGAGCTCCGTCTGTTCGGTCGTAAGTTTGGCTTTGTAGAAGGTGAGATATCCCTGCCAAAGCGGGAGCCACAACGATTTATCCTCTGCGCGTAACTCGCGAACTAAGTGACTCAATTTCCGGAGACCTTTCTGACAATGCTCGATTTGAGATTCATCGCGCCAAATCCATCGACCTTGGCTTCAATATCGTGATCACCCGGTCCCGCAACCAACCGAATATTGCGTACCTTTGTTCCAACTTTGAGCGTATTGGAACTTCCTTTAACTTTCATATCTTTCACAATTGTCACATCATCACCGTCAACGAGCACATTTCCGGAAGCATCTTTAATTTCGCGGGTCTGCTCGCTGTCACTCTGATCGTTTGGGTTCCATTCGTGGGCACATTCGGGACAGACCAAAAGCTCTCCCATTTCATAGGAATATTCAGATCCGCATTTTGGGCACGGCGGCAATTGGCTCATGGCTAAACTCTAATGAAAGAAATCTACGTTACCTATTTTCGGTGACGATCCATCGACCGAACTCCCCGCTCTTGAAGGTATAGACCTTGGCTGGTCTGCGACCATAGACCGCAGCGAAATCTTTACCGCCCCGCGTACGTAGCGTCCCGAGCATGATGACTCCTGGCATGCCAGTACCAGGTGCCCGCATGCCGGTCATGCCTTCAACTCGATTCCAGGGGTTCGCCATCACGTGTATAGACAAGAGTTCACTCTTTGGCACGTGTATCGATGAGTGACAGGCGCCTAGTCGCTCCCAGAACGAGAGCTCAAGGACTAGCTCTTCCCCCAGGTCTCTTACCGTTGCCATCAGAAACCTCTCTCAATTTCGAATGCCCAGAGATCTAATTCATCTAAATCAACCGGTGTGAAGCCTTTTGCTTCTAGGGCAGATGCGATCTGTGCTCGATGCTCCGTTGCGTGATGAATCGCTTGGGACAAGATGGTTGAGCGCCAACGTTTTACTTGTTCGCCTTTGTAGTTTTCAAATTCAATCTGAATCTCATCCAGCTTCTCACATTCAAGCAGAGCTCGGTCAACAATCGCAGCTTCGTCCTTCAAGCGAGCGAGGTCCGAGATAGTGGTTACATCCGCAATGCAATCTCCGCCTGGTGCGGTAAGCACAGGATTTCCACTGATCCGATAGGCGTAGTGGTCGGCAGAGTCCACGATGTGATGAATAATCTCAGCTACTTGCCACTCCGGATTCGTTGCGAATGCCTTGAGCGACTCTTCTGGCAGGCTCTGAAGGTGCGCAATAGTCTTTTCATTTGCCCAGGCCATGTGGGCCAGGAGGCGTTCCATCGAGATTGGCATAGTTCAATCGTATTCCACGGCTAGGCTTGAGTCATGAGCCAACCGTTCTTATATTCAGTTGAGCGCCAGTTTCCCGTCACTATCGACAAACTATGGCACGCCTGGGTTGACGCAAAAGCACTAGAGGTTTGGTATCACCCAACCGATCTCGGCTCCGTAAAGGGTGCAACAGAGTCTGACCTCACGATCGGCGGCTTGTGAAGCTGTGGCGTGAATGTACCCGCTCACAACTCCTTCGCACCATATTGTCATCGAATTTGTCGATCGCGGAAGTGACTCATGGGTCAAGTTCTCTCAATTTGGCGAACTACCTGAAGGCGAGGCGCAGGATAGATGAGTGAACGCAAACCAAGATATTTAATGGACACTGTATTTATCCTCCATTGGAACCCATCTCGGGATTACGAAAAGCGTACCCTTAGCTCGTGCTCTCAAACGCCCTCACCTTCGTCATCTTCATCCTGATTGGGCTGGAGATTCGCGAGGGGCTTAAGAACCCACGTGAAGCAATTCTTCCTGGGCTATGTGCACTCTTTGGCATGATCGTCCCAGCGCTCATCTTTCTTGGTTTTCATACCGGAACCCCAGCATGGG
>CAIMBV010000093.1 GCA_903839355.1 uncultured Actinomycetes bacterium | reverse complement strand
TCTCCACGGTCGATAACCTAAACAAGTTGCAATATGGATCTAATCTGATGAACATCACCGGTGACCGATTAACTCCGCACGGTCTTAGTACCGTGGGATACGACGATGAAGGCGTAGAAGCACAACGTTGGGACATCATCAAGGATGGACTTCTCGTTGGCTATCAATTAGATCGTCGAATCGCTGCTCGCGCAGGACGCGATCGAAGCAACGGATGTGCTTATGCGGATGCCGCAAGCCACGTCCCAATTCAACGTATGCCGAATGTCTCGTTGCAACCAAATCCAAATGGACCTGATTTTGAGGGACTTCTATCTAGTGTCGAAGATGGAATTTTGATCAAGGGTGATAACTCATGGTCAATCGATATGCAGCGCTACAACTTCCAATTTACTGGCCAACAATTCCATCGCATTAAGAACGGCAAGATCGTGGGTCAGGTTAAGGATGTGGCATATCAAGCGACTACGACCGATTTCTGGAGATCGATGAAGGCGGTTGGTGGACCTTCAACGTATGTACTGGGAGGCGCATTCAACTGCGGAAAGGCCCAGCCTGGTCAGATCGCCGCGGTAAGTCACGGATGCCCAGCAGCGATATTCGACAAAGTTAATGTTCTTAATACAGTTGCGGAGGCTGGAAAATGATCGCGCCACAAGAGTTAATTGAAAGGATCACCGCTGCTGCAGATTATGACGATTGCGTCGTTATTGTTGAATCAAAGACCCAGGCTAATTTACGTTGGGCAAGCAGCACGTTAACAACTAACGGTGTTATCGCAGAACAGACCGTCACGGTCATTGCCTTTGTGGCTGTCGAAGGTGGAGTTGCGACAGGTTCGGTCAGCAGAACAAATGTTGAACTCGATGAAGTCAGCGCGATTGCCAAAGAGGCGGGACGAGTAGCACTTGCAGCAGGCAAGGCAGATGACGAAGCTCCGTTGCTCAAGAATCAGGCGCTTGGTGATTGGACGGCTGCACACAGCCCAACAGGGCCCGACGTCTTTACAAAATTTGCGCCAGAGTTAGGTGAACTCTTCTCGCGTTCCAAGGCAGATTCGATCGAACTATTTGGCTACGCCGAACACAATCACACGACAACCTGGCTTGGCTCTAAAGGTGGCTTGCGAATGCGGCATGACCAACCGGCTGGACGTTTGGAGATGACCGGAAAATCGCACGGTCGCACACGTTCCACATGGGAGGGCCGTGCAACGCGCGACTTCTCCGATGTCGATCTTGCTGGAGTAGATCTTGGAATCCGCCAGCGACTTGAATGGCAATCGCGCACAGTGGCAAAGCCAGCTGGGCGATATCAAACAGTTCTGCCAGCGGGTTCAGTTGCCGATCTTCTAGCTTTCCTTCTATGGACCTCACCTGCTCGCGATGCGGCTGAAGGTCGATCGGTATATTCAAAGAAGGGCGAAATTGGAAAGACTCGAATCGGCGAGACATTCTCCAAACTGCCGATCAACATATATAGCGATCACACGTATAAGGGTCTAGAAAGTAGCCCGTTCAACGTTGCGACTAACAGCGGTCCATTTAGTTCTGTCTTTGATAACGGACTTCCGCAAAGTAAGTGGGAATTTATTAAGGATGGAAAGCTAAACGGCTTGATTGCTTCGCGTTCTGTTTCTGAGAAGACAGGCGTTCCATATAGCGCCGGTGGTGACAATGTCATTCTCGAAGTTCCTGGTGCAACGGGAGATCTCTCAAGTCAGATCTCAAAGGTTCAAGATGGATTGTTACTCACAACTCTCTGGTATATCCGAATGGTTGATCCTGTAACTAGCCTGCTTACTGGACTAACGCGCGATGGCGTCTATGAAATCAAGAATGGTGAAGTATCTGGGGCTGTAAATAACTTCCGATGGAATGAATCCCCCGTCGAATTACTGGGACGTATTTCTTCGGCAAGTGCCACGAACATCACAGCCACTCGCGAATTCGAAGACCTGATGCGCACGGCCACCCCGGCGATTGTCTTCGATGATTTCAATATGTCGACGGTGAGCCCCGGCACGTAAGGGCTGCAAAGGGTTCGCAATTTCACCAATCAAAACGGTTTTGCTAGGGTTTGGCTCGGTCAAGAGTATCGATATCAAGCCCCGGCTCGTCGATCAGCAACCCTCCTCCGCGGTGGGGTGCTCCGGGTGAGGACCAGGCCAGAAAGTCTGGCAAGCGCGGGCAATGCGCCCCGTATTTCGCAGAGCACTGCTCTGCTCGAAAGGTTATAAAAGATGAATAGAAAGAAATTAGGTACTGCAGTAACCCTCGCTGCACTTTTGGGATCAATCTCTTTTGGAATAGGTGCTACTTCGGCAAGCGCAGCAACGCTTCCAACTCTTACTCCAGGTGTCCTCACAATTGGAACAGATGATCCTGCCTACACACCTTGGTTTGACAACAACAACCCATCCGATGGCAAAGGATTTGAATCTGCCGTGGCTTACGCAGTCGCCAAGCAACTCGGTTTCCCAGCCTCAAAAGTGAAGTGGGTGCACGCATCCTTCAATTCAGTTATTCAACCTGGTAAGAAGGCATTTGACTTCGATATCAATGAAGTTTCGATTACCCCTGATCGCGCAAAGGCAGTTGATTTCTCAACTGGTTATTACGATGTTGCCCAAGCTTTAATCACGACCACAAAGTCGAAGATCGCAAAGGCTAAGACAATCGCTGACCTCGCGAATGCAAAGCTCGGCGCATCCGTCGGATCTACCTCTTACGCAACAATCACCGATGTCATCAAGCCAAAGACCAAGCCATCGGTATTTGATACCAATGATCTCGCAACCGCTGCGCTCAAGAATGGTCAGATTGATGGACTCGTCCTCGATCTTCCAACCGCCTTCTATGTTGCTGGAGCTGAACTTTCAAACGGACTCATCGTTGGCCAGTTCGCACCTAAAGCTGGAAGTGACCAATTTGGTCTAGTTCTCACCAAAGGCAGCGCGCTCACAAAGTCGGTATCAGCAGCAGTCAATGCGCTCCGTGCAAATGGGACTCTCAAGGCCCTAGCAACCAAGTGGCTCGCTAGCGTAGGTGGAGCTCCAGTTCTCAAGTAGTCGTTAGGTACTCTGTACGCCTGCTTGTAATAACTTCTAACGGAGGCCCGATGTCTTACCAACCTTCTGAGCTGCGTTTGCAGCGGGAAGCGGCAAGACGTCGGGCCTCTCGCCGTTCGACCTTAATCGCGATCCTCAGCACTGTCGTAATAGGAACTGTTCTTACAATCGCGGTAACGGGGGCTCCAGGATTTAAAGCGGTACGCCAATCCTTTTTCAGTTGGCACTACGCGACAACCGCATTTCCTCATGTGCTCTCCGGTCTCTGGCTCAACCTGCGCGTGATGGTGATCGCCTCTCTCCTTAGCTTCATCCTCGGACTTCTGATTGCAGTCGCTAGAACCTCACACTCCCCCGTGCTCTACCCGCTTCGAATCCTGGCGACGACCTATACCGACATTTTCCGTGGTCTACCTCTTCTCTTGGTCCTCTATCTAGTTGGTTTTGGAATACCTGGCCTCGGCTTTACCTGGCTCACAAATTCAGCAGTAATTCTGGGAACGGTCTCTCTGATCCTCACCTACTCCGCATATATGGGAGAGGTAATTCGAGCGGGAATAGAAGCCGTTAATCCCGCCCAACGTATGGCTGCGCGCGCACTTGGATTAACGCCCACACAAACCCAGCGCCACGTGGTTCTGCCACAAGCCCTTCGTAAGGTCACCCCCGCTCTCCTCAACGACCTCATCTCTCTGCAGAAGGATTCTGGGTTGATATCAGTGCTCGGGGCGATTGATGCGATCCGCGCAGCTCAGATAGATGCATCACAATCCTTTAACTTCACTCCTTACGTTGTTGCGGGTGCACTCTTTGTCTCCCTGACGATTCCACTCACCCGGTTTACCGATTGGCTCTCCAATAAACAGGACCGCGCTCGAGTCCAACAGGGACAGTGGTAACGATGGCCAAAGTTATGCTCGACATTATTAACTTGCGCAAGAGTTACGGCTCTGACTTAGTACTTCACGACATCTCATCGACCCTTGCGGAGCACGAAGTAAAAGTACTTATCGGTGCCAGCGGCTCCGGAAAATCCACTCTATTGCGCTCTATCAACCTTCTAGAGGGAATCGATGACGGACAGATCTTGCTGGATGGTGAGGACATCACAGCAGTTGGAGTGAATGCTGATTTAGTCAGATCGCAGATTGGGTCAGTTTTTCAATCCTTTAACTTGTTTCCACATCTCAATGTTTTGCAGAACATCACATTGGCTCCACGCAAAGTTCATGGAGTCCCCCGAGAGGAATCAGAAGCAGAGGCGATGCAATTTCTTGAGAGATTCGGGTTAGCCGATAAGGCAAAGCAATACCCCGACTTGTTAAGTGGTGGACAACAGCAACGCGTAGCAATCTTGCGAGCGGTTATTACGAAGCCGAAGGTGCTCCTGTTAGATGAAGTTACAAGCGCACTGGATCCAATATTGATTGCGGAAGTACTGGCTCTGATCTCCGAGCTCAAAGCCGAGGGCATGACAATGATGATCGCCACCCACGAGATGGGATTTGCCAAGCGCGTTGCCGATCAGGTGCTCTTCTTGCATCAAGGTCAGATCTTGGAGGCCGGATCACCTCACACTATTTTGGAAGATCCGCAGACTCCCCAACTACAGAGCTTCTTGAGCGCGCTTCGTGACGCCGGTCGTCTTTAAGCGACCTTGGCTCTTTCGCGTCGAAATAGGCGTAACCCCACGTTAAAGAGCGCTATCGCTACCACCAGCCAGATCGCAATCAATGGTGCGGATACCGCCTTCTCATTAAGGACGATCTGGTAAAGACCGCGTCCCCCCGCCAAATTCGCAATGAGGCTGGTCGGTTCAAATCGCGAAACTCCCCTGATGGAGCCCACAATTGCCACATCTAAGACGTAATAAACGATGGCAATAATCGAGAAGAACCGCGGCTCAATCGGCAAGCGCATAATCGCGAAAGAGAGCGAGACAAAGAGCGGAGCCAGGGCGAATGCGACCAGAAGTGGTCTAGCCGAGAATGAAAGATCAATCTTCCCGCCATGTACGCTAAAAATCACTACCGCTATGGCAACGATCAATAGCGCCCATACTGAACAAATCATTTGCCAGAGGCGCCTTGTGGCAGCGATAAATTTCTCTCGACTCTTGAAGAGGATTAATTCATTTTCGATGAATTCCTTGCCCTCCAAAATAGAGGGAGAGATGAGCGAGATCATAAATATTGTTTGAACCGTGGAGCCTGTGACAATCGGGATGATCACCCGCTCAGAGCCGCCAATATTCAAAATCTTGTTAGAGAAGAGAGGAACAACACCGAGCCATAAGAAGAGTATTGGCAATCGCAAGAATTGAGTATTGGTAAATAACTGGGCGAACCTGATTCCAAGGTCATGATTGCGAGACTCAATGGCGCGGGCGATTCTCCACGACAAAGGTTCGCCACCTTTTTTGCGAAGTGAGAAACTCTTAGATCCCTCTATGTTTAGGGCATTTTCGATCGAGGTACGACGTCTGTTGAGGGCAGAAACTAGCGCCACTGCAATCACGATATAGACCAACATTTCAAGAAGGACCATGGTGAGCGAGTGGGCTTGAAGCAAAGGCAGAAAAACTCCAGTGAAACTCCACTTCGCGGCATGCCCCTTAACTATTCCCCCAATGCTGGTCTCCAAAATTAAAACTACCGCGGGCAAGATATTGGCTAAGAAAGTAGCCTTCAAAAATGAGGCTAGGAAGGCACCAAAGAGTGAGACCAAGATGAGCGCGGTATCAAATCCCAACACGTTGTGAAGCGTGAAATTCACATGGAGTAAGAAATCAGAAGAGAATTTTGAGAAGCCCACAATAATTACGTAGAAGACCAACCCAATAACGAGTGCGGAAGAAAACGCTCGATAGAGATATCTCTTAAGCCAGGTTCCATAAAAGAGCTGAATGGAGTCGGTGTACTGCCCTTTAAATTCCGTGGCTACCGTCGCCATCACTCCCGTAAATGCGAATAAAAGGGCCATCCGTTCAAATCCAACGGTGGGATCGGCGATTAACTTAAAATTATTCAGCGCCGTCAAGAGTCCGACATCAATCAAGATGTAAAGGCCAATCTGCAACTGAAAAAGAAGATACCCACATGACAAGTAGGACCACTCGAGCTTCAGGTAACGTAAGAAAGTTCCCACCCCAGATTTAATCAATGGTCAAACCCTTTGTAACATCGTTAAAGACATCGACCAGGGTGCCAACTTTGGAGAGATCCCATCTCTCATTGAGGAGCAATTGGCGTTGAATGATGAGGACCCGATCGACATAGCGCTCCATGTCGTTGAGATAGTGGCTCGAGATCAAGATGGTCTTGCCAGCATCGGCTCGCTCGCGCAAGAAATTGTGGAGCCAAAAAATGCCATCAGGATCAAGCCCATTAACCGGTTCATCAAAGATCAAGACATCTGGATCAGCCAAAATCGCGCAGGCAATTCCGAGGCGCTGCTTCATCCCCTGGGATAATTTTCCGGCACGAGTATTGGCAACATTGCCGAGCTCTAGAATCTC
This sequence comes from uncultured Actinomycetes bacterium, assembly GCA_903839355.1. Classification (GTDB taxonomy): domain Bacteria; phylum Actinomycetota; class Actinomycetes; order Nanopelagicales; family Nanopelagicaceae; genus PALSA-747. Next base: position 5,395 of record CAIMBV010000093.1, on the reverse strand, counting down.
AAGAACTTCATCCACTCGCTCGCGTTTAACTCCATAGGCCATAGCAGTGATGAGCAGCTGATCGATCGCTCTACGTCCGCTAGGAAATCCAGCACTCAGCAGCACACCCACACTTCCAGGCTTGTGTTCAGCGTAGCGCTTGCCGTTGATGAGGGCAGATCCGCTATCGGCCTCAAGAAGTCCCGTAAGAATCCGTAGCGTCGTTGATTTTCCAGCGCCATTGCGACCGAGCAGACCAGTGATCTCGCCTGGGACGGCTTGAAAGGTCATATCTTCTACGACGAGTTTGCTTCCGAAACTCTTATTGAGATGGTCGATCGAAATGCCTACATCGGATGGCTGCGTCATAACTCCGTAGATTACAGGTCGTCGCTCTTTCCACGAGCCTCATCTATCTTTGCCTGAGTCAGATGTGGCAGCGCAAAAAATGCCAAAATGACTGAGAGTCCAGCAGCTACAAAGAGCGGGAGACGAAGCGCAAGTGATCGGGAGATGAAGTGAAGCGAGATCGCCACAATGGATCCGCCCAGAATCGCTCCAATAGGTTGGCTGCCTAGTCCAAAGAAGCGATAGACGCTATTTACGCGTCCCAAGATTTGATCCGGAATGATCTCTTGGCGCATAGAGACGGTAATGACATTCCACATAATCACGAAGAACATCTCGATGACAGTTACAACCCAGACAATCTGCCAATGCGAGGAGGCACCGTTTATAACAAGAAATACTGGGCTCAGATAAATAATTGAACGAATTAGGCGAGCTCTTCCAAATCGCTTAATGACTCTGCTAGAGGTGAAACCACCCAGGGCCCCACCAATGGCACCACCAGTACTTAATACGCCAAAGGTAAAAACTGAGGTATGCAAATCTTCTTGCGCAAAGAGAATGAAGACGGAGAACGAGAGAGCACTTATCGCATTGATTGAGCCGAGGATGATGGCGAGTGAGCGAAGAAATGGGTGATGCCAGAGCCAGCTCATCCCCTCTTTTAGTTCGGCCTTAAAATCTTTCTTAGTTGGCGAAATATCTTGTCTCTTAATCATCGAGGATGCGATCAGACCAATTAATCCGGCGGAGGCAAAGAAACTAGCTCCATCGAATGCCAGAGGGGCAAATACAGAGATACCAAGTAAGACAGAGGCAAGTGGTGGGCCAATGAAATTCTGCATTAATGACTCTGCAGTCCACATGCGCCCGTTGGCTGTTTCCAGATGCTCGGTCCCCACAATTAGTGGAATGAAGGTTTGAGAGGCGCCATTTCCAAGAACCTCTGCTGCGCCTAATAAGAATGTCGCGGCTAAGAGCAAGATGTAGAGACCAGTGTGGGTATGAATGGTCACCGTCTTAGCAATGTTCTTAACGATATGAATGTGGGAGCGATTTCCCCAGATAGATATTGCAACGACCAAGGTGATAATTCCGCGAACTACATCGGTAAAGACAATGAGGCTGCGGCGTGCGAAGCGATCGATGAAGACTCCAGCAGGAAGGCTAAATACCAGCCAAGGAAGACTCGCCATAAGTCCAATGATGGAGAGCAAGAGTGGTGAGCGAGTTATTGAAGATGCAATCCAGGGATATGCAACGGCAGATACTCCATTGCCCAGATTTGAAAGTACGTTAGCGGTGAAGAGTTTCTGATAAGAACCAGGAAGATGCTTGCCTGCCATTACTTGGCGACTGCCCGCTCGCTAAGAGATTTAAGCGCTCGTAACCGATCTGAAGGCCAGACCGCGACGGTAGTAATGCTGCAAGGCAAGATATCGACGTGATACATGCTCTCGAGCGGTGCACTCATGGCGTATGCGGCGATCGCGCGGATGACAATATTGTGCGTCACAACGCAGATCTTTTTGCCAGGGTAGCGCTCAACTAAATCGTTGATACCAGCTTCTACGCGCGAATAAACCTCGACATAGGACTCTCCCCCACCGGGACGGTGAGCAGTTGAGGCCAACCAGTCGCTCCAGTCCTCTGGATATGTCTCCATAACTTCTGTAGGAGTAAGCCCTTCCCAATTTCCGAAATCACATTCCACCCATATGTCATCAAAGATTGGTTCCAAATCACTTGCAGCTCCAACTTCCTTAGCTGTCATAGTGGTCCGCTGAAGGGGAGAAGCGATAAGTACATCAGGTTTACGCGCTGCAATCTCTTTGGCTACTGCTTGCGCCTGCGCGATACCGGTCTCTGTCAGTGCCGGATTCATTGGACCTACCCCAGAGAATTTGCGGGTTGGGGTCAAGGTTGTCTCACCGTGGCGCACAAACCAGATGGTAGTTGGTACTTCAGTGGATACAAGTCGCGCCGTCAAATAATTAAGAATGGGTTTAGCAGCCGGTGCGTCGCCACCATCTAAAGCCTTGTTGGCTAATCGATCAGCATGTGAGTTCTCTTCGCGCGGAATCCATTGAAATGTAATCAATTGCATCGGATGAATTGATCTGGCTTCCTTTGCTAAATCGCGCATTGCTGGGTGCTTGATCTGCCAACGACCCGACATCTGCTCCACAACAAGTTTGGAATCCATCTTTACATGGATCGTTGCCTGAGGGTCTAACTCGTGAGCCTTGCGGAGGCCGGCAATGAGTCCCGAGTACTCGGCGACGTTGTTTGAGGCAATTCCAATTGTGCCGTAGAGCTCATGGAGTACGACTCCGTTTTCAGAGACGGTAGCGCCGAATGCAGCAGGTCCAGGATTTCCGCGTGATCCGCCATCGGCGGTCACCACAAAGTCGCGCGCCATTAAATTCGAACCAAAATTCGACGACACTCTTCACAACGAATGACTTCATCCGCAGCCAGACCCTTGATTCTCTCAAGTTCAATCGCGTTAATCGCCAAGTGGCAACCGTCGCACTTATTGCCAACGAGAAGCGCGGCACCCACACCATGCGCGGAGGTCCGTACTTTGTCATAAAGCTCGACCAAGACGGGGTCAATCTTCGGGGTTAGGGCGATACGTGCCTCGTTCAAATCTGCCAACGTCTTATCAATCTCGGTCTTCGCATTTTCCAGACGGACATTTAGTTCCAGCTCTAACTTCTTCAATCCCACTTGATCATTTAGAAGCTCATCCACGCGAGCTTTAACACCGTCGTGCTTCAACATTATTTCGAGTTCGCCATCTTCAAGATCTGCTTTGCGTTTTGCGAGAGTAACAAGCTCATGTTGCAGCTGCTCTAACTCTTTAGGAGTTCCTAGCCCAGAGTTAAGTCGGTTCTCATCCTTCTTCATGCGATCTTCGACCTGCTCAACATCAACCTCGCTACGACGGAGTTCGATAACTACATCGGCCAACTCGGTCTCGACCACGGCAAGTTCCACCGCGGTATTTTCAAGGCGGGTATGAATGGCAGCGATCTGCTCTTTCTCTGGAAGTCCGGCTAACTTCACCTTGGCCTGCGTGATCTGAGAGTCGATCATCTGCAGTTCGATAAGAAGATTTTGGTCCTCAGGGGTTGCCTTCACCAAAGCTCCGATCGTTTGTGGTGCTCACTATTGAGTTGCCTTACTTTAACTGAGAACGGCTGAGGCTAACAATCCGATATGGAATCATTGCGGGGTGAGTACGGTCCGCCAGGCGACACCCCAGGATAAAGATGCGGTAATTGCAATGTGGCGAGCCTGCGATTTAGTTAAACCACAGAATGATCCATCACTCGATTTTGATCTGGCGCTACGTACAGCAACCTCCACCATCTTTGTGCTGGAGGATGCGGAGCAACTTCTTGGGGCCGTTATGGCTGGATTTGATGGACATCGCGGTTGGTTCTATTACCTCGGTGTAGCTCCTCAATTCCAAAGCGCGGGGAACGGACGCCTACTCGTTGAATCTGCGGAGCACTGGCTACATACCCAAGGAGCACCTAAGACGATGCTCATGGTTCGTGATACCAATACAAAGGTAATCGCATTTTATGAGAAACTCGGATATACATTGGAAAATACCCGCGTACTAGGTAAAAGGAATTGAAAGGTCGTTCATGTCAGAGTATCTAGAAATGTCTCAAGAGGAGCAGATCGCGGAACTCACGGAGTTTGCTACCGATGTTCTGGGTCAATATGGGATGACTGCAAAGACGATTGAATGTGTGAATCATGGTCACAACACAACCTTCAAATTTGTTGCCGGAGACGATCAAACCTACGCGCTACGAGTGAGCACTACCTCCACTAAGTGGCCAGAGCACATCTGGGCCGAATCGCAGTGGTTACTCGAGTTGAAACGAGAGGGCAGTATTAGCGCCCCACTTCCTATTCTTAATCTCCAGGGCGAACCGAATGCGAACCAATACTTCTTTTATCAAGGTTCTAATCTAGATGTAATTGTCTATCCCTGGATTGAGGGGGAGATAGTCGAGGACGATCCATCAAACGAGAACATTTTTGCCCTGGGACAAGCGATGGCAAAGCTCCATCAATTGAGTTTAGGGTGGGAGCCAACGGGCTATGCCAATTTTCTAGATGTAGATCGAGCTCTCATGGTCAGACGGGACAATCTCTTTGAAATCCGTCATGAGTCAATCTCCGAAGAGCTCTACAAACTTTTGGAAGATCTTAGGGATCAATCTGAGAAGTTATTCGAACAATTGAAAGAGCGTTTTGATCGACAGCTAATTCACGCTGATCTCCATTTCGGAAATATTCTCTTCAACGGTGATCACATGACGATCCTTGATTTCGATGATGCGGGGATTGGTTCGAGGCTGCAAGATATTGCGATCTCAATCTTCTATCTCCGCAAAGACCGGGAGCACGAAAAGCACCTACTTGAGGGCTATGCCTCCGTGGCTCCCCTTCCAGAGTTCGAACCTTGGGAGTTGGAACTACTCATCACGAATCGCCAGTTAGTGCTGCTCAATTTCCTCTTTGAGACTACCAATGCCGACATGGTCGCGCTCATCCCCGAATACTTGGGCAAGACAGAGCGCCGCCTCAAGCACTACATCGAAACCGGGGAGTTCTCGCTTCTCGACTAATCTGCCCGCATTTGGTTTATAGACCAATCCATTAGCTAGTGCTACTTTCTAGGCATGCTCAAGCTCGGTTATGTAGTTATAGACTGTAAAGAACCTGCAGTCATTGGGGCGTTCTGGGAATCGGTCTTGGGTTGGCGGATGAGCTACGTCGACGCCACTGGTGCGATGCTCGAAAACCCAAAGAAACTTGAGGATGGAGATAAGTTCCCACCAATTCTTTTCTACAAGAACCCAGATCAGAAAGTGGTCAAGAATCGACTGCATTTTGATCTAACCCCCGAAGATCAAGCTGCAGAGGTTGCGAGAATAGAAGCATTGGGTGGCAAGAGAATAGAGATCGGCCAATCTGCGGATCCTGCAACAACTTGGGTTGTCATGGCAGATGTAGAAGGCAATGAGTTCTGTGTTTT